>NZ_JAIOKW010000028.1:0-69649 GCF_020093335.1 Pseudomonas fluorescens group sp.
CCGCTGGACTGCGCAGCAGCCCCATTTTTGGGGCCGCTTCGCGACCCAGCGGGAGCAAGCTCCCTCGCCACGGGTTACTTTTCGCTCATGCTGCTTCTTAACTGACTGGCATTAGGCCTGGTGCCGGGTTTATTTTTTGGGGTTAGGACACCTTGAGTGCTTGTGCTTCGTCGTTCACGGTGTAGGTGAAGGCGCCACGCAAATCAGCGCCTTCTGCCAGGATTTTCGCATCCGCAAGCAAATGTGGGTGACGATCCAAAAGCCGCATCAGCAGCACCAACGGTTTAGGGGCAAGCAACTCGCCACGTTCGTAGCGAGAGAATGCGTTGTGGCCGCCACCGGACAGTAATTCCACGGCTTCCTTTTGGGTAAGGTGCAGTTTGCGACGGGTACGTTTCATTTCGGTGCCGATCATTTTTCGGGCGGCGAGTGTCAGTGCATCTTTTGCTGCATCGTAGCGGTCGGTACTGTCGTTGTCTGGGTCCCAGAAACCATCACCGCATACTTTGCACTCCCACCCTGAAAGTTCGTCGACCCGGCGGTCCATACCTTTAATGCTGATGGTTTCGCTGCGGCCCTCGAAATAGGTCAATCCTCTGGGAGCGCCACAAATGTAGCAATCTTTTACCTTCATACGTTTTTCTCCTTGAAGGAGATCACCGGAGGGGCACCGTCTAAGGAGTAAGTGACCTTGATGTAAATCTCCCGATCTTTCACTTGCGTGTGGTACACGTCCTGCCACATTCGATGATTGCCGTAGGCAGTCATCGACTTGTACAACATCCTGTTTTGTAACTCGTAAATCACGATCTGCATTCCCTCGATACTAAAGCCGAGTTTCTCGCCGGACTCCTTTGCTGTCCTCGTGAACGCCCTGCTGCCAAGCCGCCTCACATCCGCCTTTATCACCGCCAAATCGTAATGAGGTGTGTACTTTTCCATAAGACACCTGAGTCCATAATTACCCTCAAAGGGTAATTTTACCAATCGAAAATACTGCTCCTTTACCCACCCAAGAACCCTAGTGCGTTGCCTTTGTAGGCAACTCCGAATAGCCTGTAGGAAAATTCATCCTATGATTGGACGAAAGCGCTGAACCCATGACAGACATCGCCCCGCTGATCAAACGCTCCCTGGTCGACCAGGCCCTTGAGCAGTTACGCCTGCGCATCACTGAAGGCCGATGGGCCATCGGTGAACGCCTGCCCACCGAGCCGGAGCTGTCCGCTGAGTTAGGTATCAGCCGCAACACCGTGCGCGAGGCCATGCGCGTGTTGGCGTTTTCCGGCTTGATCGAGATCCGCCAGGGCGACGGCAGTTATTTGCGTTCCATGACCGACCCGCTGGGCGCCATGCGCGCGTTATCCCACTGCACCCTGGAGCAAGCGCAGGAGACGCGGCAGATTCTCGAAGTAGAGGCCGTCGGGCTTGCGGCGTTGCGCCGTACCGAGGATGACCTCAACGCGTTGCGCGAGGCGCTCGAAACCAGCGGCGAGCTTTATCACGGTGATCTGGAGGCCTACATCAGTGCTGACCTGGTGTTTCACAAACACTTGGTAGACGCGGCGCACAACCCCGCGTTGAGCGAGCTGTACCAGTATTTCTCCCGCATCGTCGCTGCCCAGTTGCGCCAGACCCTGAACATTTCACCGCGTCGCCAGGCCGTATTCGACCTGCACATTGCCCTGCTCGACGCCGTGGAAAACCAAGACCCGGAACGCGCCAAATCCCTCTGCCGGCAGTTGATCAATGAACCTTGAAGCCAAGCGCACACCTGAACTCGACGAACTCTTGATCGACGCCGAAGCGGACGATGAGGTTGTCCAGCACAGCCAGCCGTTGGTGCGCCGCCCATGGTTGTTGTTGCTCGGCCTGATCCTGGTGGCGCTGAACCTGCGCCCGGCGCTGTCGAGCCTGGCGCCGCTGCTGGCTGATGTCTCACAGAGCCTGGGGTTGTCAGCGGCCAAAGCCGGCTTGCTGACGACCTTGCCGGTGCTGTGCCTGGGCCTGTTCGCGCCGCTGGCGCCGGTCCTGGCCCGGCGCTTTGGCGCTGAGCGCGTGGTGCTGGGGATCTTGTTGACGTTGGCTGCCGGGATCATCCTGCGCAGTTTGGTCGGTGAAGTCGGGCTGTTTGCCGGCAGCCTGCTCGCCGGTGCGAGCATCGGTGTCATCGGCGTGTTGCTGCCGGGTATCGTCAAGCGCGATTTCCCCAAGAAGGCGGGCGCCATGATGGGCGTCTACACCATGGCGTTGTGCCTGGGCGCTGCGTTGGCCGCCGGTGCCACGGTGCCGCTGAGCAAGGCCTTCGGCGACAGCTGGAACATCGGCCTTGGCTTTTGGGCGCTGCCGGCCCTGGTGGCGATGCTGTTCTGGTTGCCGCAAGTCGGGCAAAAGCACGGTGCCCATCACGTCGCTTACCGCGTGAAGGGGTTGCTGCGTGACCCGCTGGCCTGGCAGGTGACCTTGTACATGGGCCTGCAATCATCCTTGTCGTACATCGTGTTTGGCTGGTTGCCGTCGATCCTGATCGGCCGCGGCTTGAGTGCCACTGAAGCCGGGTTGGCGCTATCGGGCTCCATCATCGTGCAATTGTTCAGCTCCCTGGCCGCACCGTGGCTGGCCACCCGAGGCAAGGACCAGCGCCTGGCAATTGTGCTGGTCATGCTGCTGACCCTTGGCGGGCTGTTCGGTTGCTTGTACGCACCCCTCGACGGCTTGTGGGGCTGGGCGATTTTGCTCGGCCTGGGTCAGGGCGGCACCTTCAGCCTGGCGCTGACCTTGATCGTGCTGCGTTCGCGCGACGCCCATGTGGCCGCCAACCTGTCGAGCATGGCCCAGGGCTTTGGCTACACCCTGGCGTCCCTTGGGCCGTTTGCAGTCGGGCTGGTCCATGACTGGACCGGCGGCTGGAACGCAGTGGGCTGGATCTTTGCGGTGCTCGGCCTGGGTGCGATCCTCGCCGGCCTCGGTGCCGGGAGGGCGTTGTATGTGCAGGTCACCAGTGAACGCCTATAAGTAGATCACCTCCATGGTGGCCGAGCCGTCAATCAGTACGTCCCGGCTCAGGTCCAGGTTCTGCTTGGCGCTGATCACCGTCTGGATGTTCACCGTGCTGCTCAGGTTGCGGATCGCCGTGGGGCCTGCGGTGCTGCCCTCGGTATCGGTGAACCCCAGGTAACTTCTGGCGCCAATGTCGATAGGGTTGGTATTGGCGGTGCGCCAGCCAAGGCCACCCGTGGTGGACTCGGTGCCATACACCACCGGCAGGGCGTCGACATCGGTCAACTTCGGATCGAAGCTCAGGGAGTACACACCGATACGATTGCCGCTGCCGTCCAGTCCCAGCCCGTAGTAAATCTCGCTGTTGACGTTGGCTGTACCATCGCGGTTGTCGCGCATGCGCAAGGCGAAGCGGCTCAGCCCCTCGCAGTTGACGGTCACCAGCAACTGTTTGATCGGCAGACGGGTGCCTCGGTCGGGCTTGAGGTCTTGCTGGGATATTTTGCCGTAATCCACCAATCCGCTGCTGGACAGCCCCGGTGTGCAGGCGGTCGGGGTGATCAGGCCGCGGACGGTCAGGTCGGTGATCGAGGCCGCAAAGGCGGGTGAACTCACGAGCAACGGCAGGAAAAATCGATAGAGCTTCATCGTGATGTCCTTGTAGGGGCAGGGTTAGAGGTAGATGACTTCCAGGGTGGCCGAACCGTCGAGCACCACGTCGCTGCTCAGGTCCAGGGTGTTGGTCGGGGCGATGACCGCCTCCACGGTCACCCGACTCGACAGATGTTGAATGGCGACCGGGCCCGCCTGGCTGCCGCCGATCGGGCTGAAACCCAGGTAACTGTTGGCACCCACCGGCAAGGGGCTGGCGTTGCTGAGGCTCCAGGCCACCCCGGCGGTGGTGGAGTCGGTGCGATACAGGCGCGGGAAACTGTCGGCTGAGGCGTCGGTGGGGTCGAAGACCAATGAGTACAGGCCGATGCGGTTGGCGCTCTGGTCCAGGCCCAGGCCGTAGTAAATCTCGCTGTTGACCGTGGCGCTGCCGTCGCGATTGTCTTGCATGCGCAAGGCGAACCGCGTCGGGGCATCGCAACCCAGGTTGAGCATCAGTGACTTGGACGGCAGGCGCGTCGATTGCCCGCTGTTCAAGTCGTTGCGTGAAATCCGGCCAAAGTCCACCACCCCCCCGCCTGACAGGCTCAGTTCACAGGCGGTCGGGGCGAAGGTGGCGCGCAATTGCAATTCGCGGCTGGCGGCCCTGGCCGACGCTTCGAACACCCCGGAGGTTTCCCAGACGAGCGCCTCGCGGACCCGCAGTGCCGGTTCCTCGGCCCAGGCACTGATGTCCAGTTGCACGGAGAAGGTCTTACCCTGCACCGGCGCACCTGCGCGCACCGGCACCACACCCACGGTAGGGCGCCAAGCCAACTGTGCGGCGATTTCGCCGGGCGGCTGGCCCTGACCGGCGATCACGCCCAGCTCCACCGCTTGCCCGTCCAACACGCCGTTGCGCAGTCGCAAGGCATATTCGCCGTGCTCGGCAAAACGAAAGCGTTCCGCCCCGTTGCTCACGGCGTTGTAGAACAGGCTCATGTCCGTGACGTGATCGCAGGCGAGGGTCAGGCTCAGGTGTTGCTCCCCCACCGGGTATTGCGTTGCCGGGGTGCTTTGCACGCTTCGATTGAACTGGCCGAAATCCACGGACGACTGGCTCAGGCTCAACCGGCATTCATCGCCCAGCGCCGGGGTGCCGAGGGCTACCCCGGCCAGCCATACAAGCCCGGCCAGCGGGCGACACAAACGGGAAATCACAGGCATTGCTCCTCAAGGGGTACGGCACTGGGCCGCAGCGGTTTCGTAGTACGACTGGGTGTCAGGCTTGGCCTGCAATTGGTAGTGCACTTCGCACGGTGGCTGCCCTGGCGCCTTGACCCACAGTGACGGTTGCTCCAGCGCGTTGGTCAGGAATACCTGGCCACCGTCCTGGACCAGGGTGATGAACTCACCGTTGGCACTGCTGACGGAGGCGCCCCTGGGCAGTGGTTTGCCGTCCACGGTGGTGACGGAGAGCAGGGCGCGGCGTGTCAGGCTGACGCCGAAGTCGACGCGGTCGACGGCACCGCGTCCGGCCGTGATCTGTGCCAGACCGTTGTTGATGTCGGCATTGCGCGGCAGGGTGCGGGTTTCAACTTCCACGGCGGTGCGGCTATAGGCCGATACCTGCGGCACGACGGCCTGGCCTTGCCAGTCGGTCCACACCGGGCCGCTGGGGGTGTTGACCTTGATCCCGGAAATGTCCGCCACCGACAGCACGGCAAACGTGTCGCGCACCGGGTACGGTGACAATGTCACACCGTCGCCATGCATCACTACCGCACCGCGGGCGCTGCTTTGATAGCTGTCACGCTCGGCGTCATCGCGGCTGTAGTTCAGGTCCAGCTGGGTATAGCGCGGCAGCGCCGAAACCCCGAGGCTCGATTGCACTTGCCGGTCACGGGAGTCGCGCTCGACGCCGGCGCGGTAGCTCAGTTGATCATTGAGCTGCTCGTTGAGCCCGACACCGATGCGGTGTTCGCCACCGGAGTTGCGCAGCCAGGTGCGGGCGCGACGGTTTTCGCCCAGGGGAATACTCAGGTTCAGGTAGAGGCTGTCGTCGCGACCCTGGCTGCCGCTGACTTGCCATTCGGCGCTGGCCGACACCGAGACATTGCCGACGCGCGTGCCCCAGGTGGCCAGCGCACGGCTGCTGTTGCGTCCGTCGAACAAGGTCGAGCGCGAGTAGCCGGTGCTGAAGGCGCCCATCCAGGGGTGGGACCAGGCCACGCCGGCGCTTTGCTGGTCGCGATAACGCTGATTGCGCTCGTCGGCGTAGCGCTCGGCGATGCTTTCTTGTAACTCGCGATAGCCCTCGGTGCGCTGGGATGTGCCGAGGTAGAACGACCAGCGATCGTTCAGCTGTTGCGACAGCAATAGATCGGTTTGTATGCCTCGTCGTTGTGTGTGGCGGCGCGCGTCGGTAGCGGTCAATGAGGCCTGCACGTCGGCGTTGGTCCACAGTTGGGTACCCAGGCTGATGCCGGCGGCCTGATAGCTGTCGGCGAGCAAGCTGCCACCGGCCAGGTTCACGCCCGGCAGCACGCCGCCGCTCCAGCCGGCGCTGACCACCCAGGGCTCGGCGCTTTGGTCGTGGCTGATATCGCGCACCCGGCCCGCCGCTACGGAATACCCGGGCGCGGGCAGGCCCACGCCGAGCATGGCCGCCGGCACAGTGAAACGGCGCTCGCTGCCGTCTATCTCCTTGACGGTGACTTCGACGTCCGAACGGCTGTCCAGGCGCCTGACATCACTGAGGGAAAACGGCCCGGCCGGCACCACCGTGGAGTGGATCAGCGCACCGTTCTGCCGCACCTCCACCTGGGCCTGGCTGTAGGCGATGCCGTCAATGGTCGAGCCCTGGTTTTCTTCTTGCAGGGCCTGCTCGGTGAGTACCTGCACGCCAGTGATCTGCGCGCCCGCCAGCACCGGGTTGTAGAGGTTGATCTGGCCGGCTTGCAGGACCAGTTGCTGCTGGGCAAAGGTGCGCTGGGCGTAGGCCTCCAGGTGGGTGGTGCGCGAGTCGTCGTCCTGCCAGGTTTGTACTTGGCGGCTGCGCACGATCCAGTCACCGGCGTTGAAGCCGACTTCGGTATTGGCCGAGCCGTAGCGACTGGTTTGATCGCCGTAGTGACTGTACAGCCCGGTCAGGTCGTAGTTGATCAAGCCGGCGAAGCCACCGGTTTCATAGCCTGAAAAATCCCGCACCACGGGGCGCAAGGCATCGGTGGGTACGATCAGCGAGAGGCCGAGGTTGGCGGTGTCCTGTTCGATCTGGGTGGTGGGCCAGCGCGTCATGAAATCATGGCAGCGCAGTGTTTCGTCGCTGTCGGGCACTGTGCCGAGCAGGTTGGCTTTATCCAGCAGCGACTGGTCGAAGCACAGTTCGCCGTCCGCGGTGAAGTGGGCGTTTACCCGTCCTTTCGGGCGGCCGTTGACACTTAACGTGACGGGATGACTGCCGCCGCCGAAACGCGGGGCCTGGACCAACAGCATGGCCAGTCCCGGGTCGATACCTCGTTGTTGCAGTGTGGTGGCGTCGAAGGTAGCTGCCGCTGGCTGGGCCACGGCCTCTGCCAGCCACAGGACGCCGGCCAGCGGGATGACGGACCGGGTTGCCGGGTGGATCAGGCCACGGCGCAGGGCGCGCGGCCGAATGACGGGCAAGGCTTCGCCGTCATGGCAAATCATGACTGTGTTCACAGAACTCACTCGGGTGTGGGCGCTGGTGGCCCAGGTTAGTGCTTGAGGAGGCTAAGGCCGGGCAGGTGTCAGGGGCGCGTCATAGGCGCTGACCGCGAAGCCGTACACGGTGGCGGGTTGAAACCGTACGGTGGTGGCGCCCGCGGCGTTTGCCTGGATCGGGATGTTTTCCCCAGGCAGCACATAGGCTCGCGGCAGCAGTGCCCTGTTGTCGCCGGGCAACAGTTGCAGCTCCTGAGCCAGGCGCACGACGTAGGGTGTGTCGTTGTGCACCCACAGTTGCTCACCTTGCAGCGACCATTTCAGGTCGGTCCAGGGTGTGCGGTTGGTGGCCAGGCCTTTGGGGTGCAGGATCACCGGCAAATTCTGGCGCACCGTGACACCTACACGTGCATGCCCGGCCTTGGCGGGTTTACGGTTGGCAGGTATGCCTTCAAACACCACCCGTTTCAGGCGTTGGGTGGTCAACGGTTGTTTGGTTTGCAGGATAAACCGCACCAGTTGACTCTTGCCGGGCTCCACCCTGGTCAGGGGCGGGGTCACGAACAGCAAGGGTTCAATGTCCTGGGGAATGTCCTCGAGGGTGACGTGCAGCAGGGCCAAGTCGGGGTCGGTGTTGGTGACGGCTACCGAGGTTTCACCGGCCTCCTCGTGCACGATCACCACCGAGGTGTCCGGCACCATGCCGTCAGCGGCAGCCGGCAGCGTCTGGAAACAGGCCAGCAGCGTGCAACCTGCGGCGCTTAAGCGACGCAGAGTAGTGAATAAAGGGGTCATGCAGACGTTCTCCAAATAGTCAGTAGCACGGATTACAGGTAACGCAACTCCAGGGTGATCAAGCCGTCCAGGGGCACTTCTTCCTTCAATGTCAGGTTGTTGGCCGGACTGATCGAGGTGTCCACTCGCAGATTGACCACCAGGTTCCTGAGGGGCACGGGTATCAGGCTGCCCGGTACGGCGAAGGCCATGAATCTGTTCGGGTAGGCGTTGGGCTCCACGTGCCAGGTGGCGCCTTGGTCGGATGAGGTCAAGGTTTGCATCGGTTGTGCGTCGGCTACAGGGCCGCGCAGCGACAGGGCCACCGAGCCCAGCCGCTCGGTGGGTGCCTGGTGGTTCATGCCCAGCCCGTAGAAAAAATCAGGTGCCAGGGACGAGTCGGCTTGATTGTCGACGCCCACGAGGGCGAACAGCACCGCTGCGTTGCAACTCACGCCCAGCGCCATGGGGAAACTCGGCAACACGGTGAACTCATCGAGGTTGAGTCGGCGTGCCGGAATCTTGCCGTGGTCCACCATGCCATCGTCCGACAGCGACACCAGACAGGCGTTGGGGGTAATCAGGCCTTCAACCTGCAGATCGACGCCCGAGGCGGCAAAGGTCAACGGCACACCCACGAGCAAAAACGCGAGTACCAGCGAACGGAGAAGCATATTCATGACGATCAGTTACCTGGCGTGATTCGGGCTGGGCGGTCGAGGGGTTACAGGTAGCGCACGGTCAGTGTTGCGGAGCCGTCGATGGGGATTTCCGTGCCACCGGGCAGGGCGTCACTGCGATTGATGATGGTGTAGACGGTCAGCATCGCGGACAGGTTTTGCACCGGAATGGGGGCGGCAAAGGTGGTCAGGCTGGGAGCGATCATGTAATTGGCAACCCATGCATCGTTGATGTCTTGCCAGAACCAACGGTCGCCATCCAGGGAGTAGACGAAGTCAGCGGCCACGGTATCGGCTACGGCCTTGGCGATGGTCAGGTTGAAGTAACCCAGTTTCTGGTTGCCGTTGACCAGGCCAATGCCGTAGCCGCCATGGATGCCTGAGTCGGCACGGTTGTCAGTGGTTTGCAGAGCCATCAGGGTTTGGGCGTCGCATGCCACGGCCAGGTCGATGGTTTGTGCTTTCAGGTTGGTCGGGGTGGTCGGGTTGAGGTCTTTGAACGAGATCTTGCCGTGGTCGATGGTGCCGGCGTTGGACAATGTGGGCGTGCAGGCCGAGGGCACGATCAGCCCCTTGACGGTCAGGTCGACGGTAGACGCGGCAGCCGCCCATGGGCTGGCGATAGCCAGCAGAACAGTAGCGAGGACGCGGGGGGACAGGTTCATTTCAGTGGGTCTCCAGGGATACAGGGGGTTGGGTGAAACGCTTGCGAGCTCGGGCTCAGAGGTAATGCACGGCGATGGTGGCGCTGCCGTCGATGATCATCTCTTGAGCCACGGGCAGGTTCTGGGTGGGGTGGATATAGGTGCGGATCGACAGGTCCATGCTCAGGTTTTGGACCGGGACCGGAATGCGTGGGCCAGCCACGTCGCCGACCGACAGGAAGAAGTCCCACATATCGCTGTCGTCCGCGCTTTGCCAGGTTGTGCCGCTGTCCCAGGACATCAGCATTCTGGGCGTCTCACCATCGGCGAGGACGTTGTCGTAGACCAGCGAATAGGCGCCCAGCTTTTTACCGTCGACCAGGCCGATGCCATAGTTGTAGGGACCGATTCCGGACGCCTTGCGATTGTCGGTAGGCATCAGCGCAAGCAGGGTTTTTGCTTCGCAATCCACTGACAGCTGCACAGAGACGGGCGGCAGGTAGGTGACGGCGGTGGGTTTGAGGTCACCCACCGAAATCTTGCCGTGGTCGACAAGGCCTGCGCTCGACAAGGAGGGGGTGCAGGCCGAGGGCACGATCAGCCCCTTGACCGTCAGGTCGGTGGTGGAGGCAGCGAGTGCCGGTGCGGCGAAGCCGATCATCAGGCAAGAGCTGAGCAGGCGCGATAGAGGTTTCATGGTGAGCAGGGTCCAGGGTAGGGAGAACGGATCAGGGATTACAGGTAACGCAATTGAACAGTCACGTGACCGTCCAGGGGCACCTCGTCGACCAGGGTCAGGCTGTCGGAACGCGCGATCATGGTGTTGAGGCGCACGTCGGCATCCAGCTCCTGCACGGCGATCGGGGTGAGGCTGCCGGTGGCCGAGGCCACGGCGGTCATCGCGGTGTGACCCAAATAGGTGCCTTCGATCCAGGTGGCGCCGCCATCGGTAGACACGATGGTGCGCACCGCTTCGGTGTCGGCCACCGCTGTAGAAAGCCTCAGGGAGGCGCTGCCGAGTTTTTCGTCGTTGGCCGTCATACCCAGGCCATGAAACCGGTCCTGAATGGCCGAGGTGCCTTCGCGGTTATCCAGGGTGCTCAGGCTGAAAAGTGTCGGCCCGTCACAGCGCACATTCAGGCGCATCACCTGACGCTGCAGGGACGTGTGAGTGTCTGGGTTGAGGTCGCGGGCGGCCACTTTGCCGTGGTCGATCACGCCGCCGCCGGACAGGCTGGGGCTGCAAGCGCTCGGAATAATCAGGCCGGTCACGGCCAAGTCGGTGCTGCTGGCGGCCTCGGTTTGCGACGTCACGCCAATCAGCAAGGTGACCACTAGGGTCGAAGTACGAACATCCATATTCGGTGATGCCTCGGGTTGAGGAAAAAAGGGTTCAGAGGTATTTCACTTCAAGGGTGGCGCTGCCATCGATCGGCACTTCGTTGGTCAGGTCCAGTTCTGAGGCGGGCGCGATAAGCGTCGAGACCTTGAGGTCGGCGGCCAAGTCTTTGATCGGGATCGGCGCCCAGTTGCCGCCGGACTGATTGCCAAAGCTGGCCAGGTTCAGGGTCGACCAGACATCGCCGCCCATGGCGTCCCAGGTTTTACCGTCGTCGACGGACTTGAGCGTGGTGGCGGCGGCGGTGTCGGCCGAAGCGTTCAGCAGCTCCAAGGTGTAATGGCCCAGCGGCTGATTACCGTTGATCAGGCCCAGGCCAAAGCCGTTCGGATTCGTGCTGCCGACGCTGTTTTCGATGCCCTTCAAGGCAAACAGGGTTTGCGCGTCACAGTTCACAACCATCTGCAGCGTGCTGGCGGGGAGCAGGGTCTGGTCGGTGGCACTCAGGTCCTTGGCCGAGATTTTTCCATGGTCCACCACGCCACCGCCGGACAGGCCGGGCGTGCAGGCGCTGGGTGTGATCAGCCCGGTGACGGTGAGGTCCACGCTGCTTGCCGCAAAGGTATGCCAAGAGGACGAGGCCATTAAGGTGGCGGCAACTACGGTCAGGGTCTTTCTCATTTTTTGATGATTTCCGGTGCAAGGCCGTGGGCATTTCCCCAGGCGATAACGTTCGCGTTCACTGGGAGGCGGGTGTCCGTCCAAGAGGCCTCAAACACCAAGAGAGCGAGGGCCCTCGAAGGACGCCGGGGAATTTATCGGGTGCCTGCAATAGGGGAAATACAACAAATACGACAATGGTTCGTGGCGACTCCGGCTGTCAGATAAAGACGTATTTATGCGTAAGGAGGGAATATTTCGTAGTTGTTGCATGGTTAAAAAATAATCCAAAAGAATATTATTTGACTAAATATGTAATCCATTTGAGTTGTTTTTTCGGGTTGTTGCGGCGGCACAGTGCACCTGCGTAATGGCTCATTCCTGGCCGGTCCATTCCGTAACGAGGTCATCATGCAGCCAGGTAGCCCACCCGGTGGGAACGCAGGTTCTGCGTCACTGCCGCTCGGCCCAATGACCTCGGGGCCCAAGGGATTGAGCGTGTTGGTGGTGGAAGATCATCCGGCCTATCGGATGCTGTTGGGTGGGATGCTGCATAAGCTGGGGGTCGACAGGGAAGTGGTGAACGACGGGCAGGCCGCTTTGACGGCGATGATCGACAGGCACTTCGACCTGATCCTCACGGACTGCCAGATGCCGGTCATGGACGGCTATGCCCTGGCTTGTGAGGTACGCCGTCGTGAGCGCCTGGCCCACACCGCGCCGGTGCCGATCATTGCCCTGACCTCGACCCTTGAGGCTGCCCAGATTCATCGCTGCCTGGAGGCCGGCATCAATGCCTGGCTGGTCAAGCCGTTGACCTTGATACAACTGCGCGAAATCCTGACCTTATGGGTGCCCCAGGCGGACACCCAGCGACCCGAGCCGGTTGCTCAAGACGTGCCCATCACCTGGCCCGCCCGTGCGGCCCTGATAGAAACCTTTGGCTGTGCGGCAGTGGTAGAGCGCATGGTGGGGTGCTTGTTGGAGGAGGCGCAGGCGGATCTGGCAGCCTTGGATGACGCCCTCCTTAAACAGGATGCGACGGCGACGAGCCGGCACTTGCATCGGTTGGTGGGTGGTCTTGCCTTTTTGGGGGCCGGGCAATTGGAGGACCGCGGCGCCCACTTGATCACTGCGGTGGCGTGTGAGGGCGTCGCGGCGAACTCGCGCTCACTTGGGCTTTTATACGCCGACTTGCGGCGTTACCTGCTGCGCCTGGCCGAGCTATGGCCTCAGGCTTAGTGAAGGAAGTTTCCCTCATCTTTGTAGTTCTATTCTGTAGGTGGCGTCTGTTTTTTCTGTGGGCCTAAAGTCGGGTTTCACTGATTGCTGGCTGAGGCCCGGAAACCGCCGATTTCGGCGGTTGTGGCTGAAAGCCATCAGCGCTATTTTGCCCGGACTCAATTGGCGATCCTGGTGGTGCCCATGCTTCGCGTAATTATTGCTGACGATCATCCCATCGTACGTATTGGTCAAAAAGTGGTCATTGAGGCCAACGGAAAGTGCAAAGTCGTGGGGGAGGCCGATGGACCCGATCAATTGCTGGCGCTGGTCCAGCGCACACCCTGCGACGTCTTGGTGACGGATTTTGCCATGCCGGGTAATCAACAGGCGGATGGCTACGGGTTGTTGGGCTTGCTGCATCGACAACACCCCGATTTGCCGGTGATTCTGGTCACCATGTTCGCCAACGTTGCCACGCTGAGGTCCTCGTTCTCCCATGGCGCGCGCGCCATCGTTGCCAAGAGTGCATCGGCCAGGGAACTGCCGCTGGCGATCAAGGCCGTGTGTGAAGGGCACACCTTTGTCAGCGAATGCCTGCGATTGCAACTTGAGGAGGCGGGTGTCGGTGACCAGCAGGGTATGCCGCAGTTGTCCGGCAAGGAGCGCGAGGTGGTGCGCATGCTCGCCAGTGGCATGACCGTCAGCCAGATCGCGGCGCGGGTCAACCGCAGTATCTCGACCATCAGCAAGCAGAAAAGCACCGCGATGAGCAGGCTGTGCATTTCCACCGATGTCGATTTGTTCGCCTATGCGCGCAGCAGTGGCATGGTGCCCTGAGGCGGGCTATTTACCCGGCGAATGTCAGTAGCCTTGGCGGCGTTGACGGCTTATCGTGCGCCTACTCTTTTTCCTCACGCGGAGCCTGCCCATGAGTGATGCCCATAACGCCTTGATCAGCGAGTTTTACACAGCCTTTCAGCGCCTGGATGCCGAAGCCATGGCCGCCTGCTACACCGATGATGTGGTGTTCAGCGACCCGGCGTTTGGCGAGCTGCGTGGCCGTGATGCCGGTGATATGTGGCGCATGCTCACCACGCGGGCCAAGGACTTTTCCCTGACGTTCGACCACGTGCGCAGCGACGAGACCACCGGCAGCGCGCACTGGGTGGCGACTTACCTGTTCAGCGCCACCGGCAATACGGTGGTCAACGATATCGGCGCGCGGTTTGTGTTTCGCGACGGCAAGATCTGCGAACACCACGACCACTTCGACCTGTGGCGTTGGTCGCGCCAGGCGTTGGGTGTAAAGGGGCTGTTGCTGGGCTGGTCACCTGCGCTGAAAAACGCCGTGCGCGCGCAGGCGCTCAAAGGGCTGAGGGCATTCCAGGCCAGTCGTTGATAAGATTGGCACTCTTCTGGTTTGCCGACATTGACCCGTGACTGATATTCCTGAACCCAAGCCCTGGTTCGTCTACCTGGTGCGTGCCGCCAATGGTTCGCTGTATTGCGGCATCAGCAACGACCCGGTACGCCGTTTTGCCTCGCACCAGAGCGGCAAGGGCGCGCGGTTCTTTTTATCCAGCCCTGCCGTGGCGCTGGTGTACACCGAGCAATGCGCGAGCAAGGGCGAGGCGCTGCGCCAGGAACGCTTGATCAAAAAGCTGAAAAAGAGCGCCAAGGAGTGCCTGGCGGCCAGCGGCTCATTGATTTGACTGATGGGTTCCCATCGCCCCCATGCGCGGTTTCGCAGGCTAAGCTAGTGGCTCATCTATTGAGCGGAGCCTGGCATGTCTGAGTTGATCCTGCACCACTACCCGCAGTCCCCCTTCGCTGAAAAAGCCCGCCTGCTGCTGGGCTTCAAAGGCTTGTCCTGGCGCTCGGTGTTTATTCCACCGGTGATGCCCAAGCCTGATCTGACCGCCTTGACCGGTGGCTATCGCAAGACACCGGTGTTGCAGGTCGGCGCCGATATCTACTGCGACACCGCGTTGATCGCCCGGCGCCTGGAGCAGGAGAAGTCCGGGCCGGCGCTGTTTCCGCAGGGTTTGGAATTGGTGACCCAGGGCTTCGCCGCCTGGGCCGATTCGGTGGTGTTTTCCCATGCCGTGGCGCTGGTGTTCCAGCCGGAATCCCTGGCGGTCAAGTTCGCCAAGGTGCCGCCGCACATGCTGCAGGTGCTGGTGGCCGACCGTACCCAACTGTTCAGTGGCGGCACCGCGACCCGGGTGCAATTGGAGGTGGCCAAGCATCAATGGCCGGCGATTGTCGGCCGAATCGACCAGCAGTTGCAGCACCAATCGGGGGATTTCCTGTTCGGCGAGCCGTCGATTGCCGACTTTGCCCTGGCCCATCCGTTGTGGTTCCTCAAAGGCTCTTCGGTGACCGCGCCGCTGGTGGACGCGTATCCCGCCGTCGCCGCCTGGCTCGACCGGGTACTGAGTTTTGGTCATGGCACCGCCAGTGAGATGAGCGCCGAGCACGCCTTGGACGTGGCGCGCAACGCCACCCCAGCGGCGTTGCCCGATGAAGTGTTCGAGGACTTGAATGGCTTCAAGGCCGGCCAGCTGGTGACCCTTTCGGCCACCGACTACGGCACTGACCCCGTGGCCGGTGAGCTGCTGTTTGTCGGGCGTGAAACCCTGATCCTGCGCCGTAGCGATGAGCGCGCGGGCACCGTGCATGTGCATTTCCCACGCATGGGCTTTCGCATTCAGGCGCACTAACGAAAAATATTTGCAAATAAAGGTGAGGTAAATCCACCGCTCAACCGTGTAGTGCTTGAAACTGCGATCTATTCGCATTAACAGCGTTTTCTACACGGGTTCTCACAGCATGAAGTCGACGGCGGGCGGTTGGATAAAACAGTGGCTGGGAGCCTCGGCATTGGCAGTCTCGGGGCTGGCGTTGTTGCCCCTGAGCGTGGCGCAGGCGCAGGAGCAGCAAAGCGCCCAGTTCAACTTTGCCCTGGCAGCCAAGCCGCTGCCCCAGGCCCTGAGCGATTTTAGCCGGGTCACTGGAATCAGCGTGATCTACACCGATGAAGCGCCCTACGGCCTGAGCGCCCCGGCGGTCAGCGGCCAGATGAGCGCAAACCAGGCCCTGCAACGGTTGCTGAGCAACACCGGCTTTACCTTCCGCCAGATCGACGCCCGTACCCTGGCCCTTGAGCCGGTGCCCACCGACGGCGCGGTGAACCTCGGCGCCACCACGATCAGCGGCGTTGGCCAGCAGGCCCAGGACAGCACCAGCTACCAGCCACCGCCCACCAGTTCGGTGATGCGCTCGGGTGGCTTGCTGCTGGAAACCCCGCAGACTGTCAACGTCGTGCCCGCCCAAGTGCTGCGCGACCAGACCCCGCGCAACCTGGATGACGCCCTGGGCAACATCAGTGGCATCACCCAGGCCAACACCCTGGCCAGTACCCAGGACGCGGTGATGCTGCGTGGCTTTGGCGACAACCGCAACGGTTCGATCATGCGCGATGGCATGCCGATCGTGCAGGGGCGTGCGTTGAACGCTACGGCGGAGCGGGTCGAAGTCCTCAAGGGGCCAGCATCCTTGCTGTACGGCATCCAGGACCCGGGCGGCGTGGTGAATATCGTCAGCAAAAAGCCTGAGCTGGTCCAGTCCACCGCCCTGACCGTGCGCGGCTCCACCTTCGGTGATGGCAAGAACGGTAGCGGCGGCAGCCTAGACACCACCGGCCCGATTGGCGACAGCGGCCTGGCCTATCGGCTGATCGTCGACCATGAAGACGAGGATTACTGGCGCAACTTCGGCACCCACCGCGAGAGCCTGATCGCGCCGTCGCTGGCCTGGTATGGCGACACCACCAAGCTGTTGTTCGCCTACGAGCACCGCGAGTTTCTCACGCCGTTCGACCGTGGCACCGCCATCGACAAGTCCAACCACCCGTTGGACATCCCGGCCACCCGTCGGCTGGATGAACCCTTCAACAACATGGAAGGGCGGTCCGACCTGTACCGCTTTGAAGCCGATCACGACCTCAACGATGACTGGAAGGCCCATTTCGGCTACAGCTGGAACCGCGAAACCTACGACGCCAGCCAAGTGCGTGTGAGTGCGGTGAATGACAACGGCACCCTGACCCGCAGAATGGACGGCACCCAGGGCGCGATCACCACCGACCGTTTCACCACGGCCAGCCTGGAAGGCAAGGTCAAGCTGCTGGGCATGCAACATGACCTGGTGTTCGGCCTGGATGACGAATACCGCAAGATCTACCGCGCCGACCTGATTCGCCAGGGCTCGCGGGGCACCTTCAACTACAACAACCCGGTGTACGGCAATGAAGTGGCGGGCACTACCGTCAGCGCCGTCGACAGCGCCCAGACCGACCTGCTGCGCAGCGACTCGCTGTTCTTCCAGGATGCCATCCACCTCAACGACCAGTGGATTTTTGTCGCCGGTGCGCGCTATCAGATGTACGACCAATACGCCGGCAAGGGCGTACCGTTCAAGGCCAACACCAACGGCAACGGCCAGGCCTGGGTGCCGCGTGCGGGCCTGGTGTATCGCTACACCGATGAATTGTCGTTCTATGGCAGCTACACCGAGTCGTTCAAACCCAACTCCACCATCGCCGCCTTGAACGATGGCAGCACCTTGACCGGCGACCTCACGCCTGAGGAATCCAAGTCCTGGGAACTGGGGGCCAAGCTCGACATCCCTGGGCGCATCACCGCCAGCGCGGCGCTGTTCACCATCGACAAGCGCAATGTGCTGGTGTCGGTCGGTTCCGGCGCGAATACGATCTACAGCATTGCCGGCCAGGTGCGCTCACGCGGCCTTGAACTGGACGCCACCGGCCAATTGACCGACAAGTGGAGCGTGATCGGCAGTTATGCCTACACCGACGCCGAAGACATCAAGGACAACGACCCGACGCTGGAGGGCAACCGCCTGCAGAACGTGGCCAAGCACACCGGCTCGCTGTCGGTGGCCTACGACTTTGGCAACATCTTTGGTGGCGACCAGCTGCGCGTGGGGACCGGCGCACGGTATGTCGGCGAGCGCGCCGGCGATGCGGCCAACGATTTCAACTTGCCGGGTTATACCGTGGCGGACGCATTTGCTACCTACGACACTAAAATTGATGGGCAGAAGGTCAAGTTCCAACTCAACGTGAAGAACATGTTTGATCGCGTCTACTACACCTCGGCAGCCAGCCGGCTGTTTGTGTCCATGGGCGATGCGCGACAGGTATCGGTGTCGAGCACCCTGGAATTCTAAAGTAGGACATGACGCCTTGTGGCAAGCCCGCTCGCCACAGGGGGAGGGAGCTGGTAGCGTTGCCGCCACTGACAGCTTTGCGGACAACGCTACTGATGTACTTTGGAAAATGCTTACACACCCGCGGCATGCTGGTTGGCTTGAGCCTTTTGCTGGGGGGCTGCGCGAGTGTTTCCCAGACCTCCACCCCAGGCACCCTCGATCACCTGATGGCCGACCCGGCGCTCAACGGCGCCACTGTCTCCCTGATGGTGCGTGACGCCCGCAGCGGCAGCACGCTCTACCAACACAACCCGCGAACACGGGTCATTCCTGCGTCCAACCTCAAATTGCTCACCACTGCGGCGGCGATGGATGTGCTGGGGCCGCAATACCGGTTTTCCACTCAACTGCTGGGTAACGGCACCCAGCAGGGCGAGCGCCTCAGCGGCAACCTCTATTTGCGCGGCTTGGGCGACCCGACCACGCAATTCGCCGACTACCAGGCATTGGCGGCACAACTGGCGGGGCAGGGTGTGCGCCAGGTCCAAGGCGATCTTGTCTTCGACGACACTTGGTTCGACGCCGAACGGCTGGGCGTGGACTGGGCCCAGGACGATGAAAGCACCTACTACGGCGCGCAGATTTCGGCGCTGACCGTGTCGCCCAATGCGGATTTTGATGCGGGCACGTTGCTCGTCACGGCGAAGGCGCCCGTCGCGGTTGGCCAGCCGGTGAGCGTGGTGGTGAGCCCGTCCACCGATTATGTGCAACTGAACAACCGCGCGGTCAGCGGTCCCGGTAACACCTACGGCATCACCCGCCAGCACGGCACCAACCTGCTGCAACTCACGGGTGCGCTGGCGCCAGGCAAACAAAGCCGGCAGTGGGTGAGCGTGTGGGAGCCGACGCAACTGGTGGCCAATCTGTTTGAGCAGGCGTTGGCGCAGCAGGGCATCCAGGTACTGGGCCGACGCGTGATCGGTGGTACAAGCCCAGCGACGGCCAGGGTGCTGGCCGAGCATCAATCGGCACCGCTGCAGGAACTGATCACGCCGCTGCTCAAACTGTCGAACAACAACATGTCCGAGGCGTTGCTCAAGGCCATGGGGCGCAAGACAGCCAACGCGGGTACGGCGCAGGCCGGTGTCGCGGCAGTTGCGGATTTCATGCGGCGCCAGGGTTTGGACCCGATGACGCTGAGCCAGGTGGACGGTTCGGGTCTGTCGCGGCGTAACTGGGTGTCGTCGCAGAACCTGACCGACCTGCTGCTGGCCGCAGCCAAGCAGCCCTGGTTCGAAGCCTGGTACAACGCCTTGCCGATCGCCGGTGACCCCGACCGCATGACCGGCGGCAGCCTGCGCTACCGCCTGCGCGGCACGGCGGCGCAAAACAACCTGCACGCCAAGACCGGCTCCATGGCCGGGGTTTCCTCGTTGAGCGGCTACATCACCGACGCCGATGGCCGACGCCTGGTGTTTTCAATGATCAGCAATAACTATGTGAGTGACGCCACGCCCATCCGTGCGCTGGAAAACCGCGTGGCACTGGCACTGAGCCAATGGCACGACTAGCTCAGGGCTGATACCCCATCCGCCAACTCACGGCCTGGGTCGCCGCCAGCAAGCGCTGCGCCGCCGGGCCGTCTTCATCGGCGTGGAACAACGAGGTGGGGCCGACCACGGTCATCACCGCCGCCACTTGGCCGACAGCGTTGAACACTGGCGCCGACAACGCATCGACGCCGGGCATCAGCAAACCATGCACAAAGTGCAGGCCACGGCGGCGGATCTGTTCGCAGGCGGTCGCGTAAGCCTGGTCGTCCGCCAGGGCATGGGCGGTGCCGGCCTGGATCTCGCGTTCACGCAGCTCTACGGTTTCCCGCGACGGCAGGAACGCACTGAACACCAGCCCGGTGGACGAACTGAGCAGCGGCAACACCGAACCCAACTGCGTGACCACCGTCACCGCACGCACCGCCGGTTCGATCTGCACCACGGTCGCGCCCTGGTTACCCCACACCGCCAGGAAGCAGGTTTCATTCAATTCATCGCGCAACTCCGCCAGGGGCATCGCGCCGACCTTGAGCACGTCCATGCTGCCCAGCGCCGCCAGGCCCACACGCAAGGCTTCGCGGCCCAGGCCATAGTGATTGGTGGCGGTGTTCTGTTCGGCGAAACCTGAGGCGATCAGCGCCTGCAGGTAGCGGTGCACCTTGCTGGCCGGCATTTGCACGTGCTCGGCCAGGCGTGAAAGCGAGGTCGCCGGTGACAGTTCGGCCAGGGCCTTGAGGATGTCGGTGCCCACTTCGGCCGAGCGGACTTTCTGTTTACCGGTGTCGCGGGGCTTTTCCATGGAGGGGCGAGAATCCGAGAGATGAATGGGCGTCTTTATAGCTTGACGGTCGTTAGTGATCAAATTACGTTATGCGTAACTGGATTACGATAAAAACAACTTCCGTACAGAGGATGATCCATGAACCTCGAATACCTGTCGGGCTTCGGCAATGAGTTCGCCAGCGAAGCCCTGGTCGGCGCACTGCCAGTCGGCCAGAACTCCCCACAAAAAGCGCCCTATGGGCTGTACACCGAACTGTTCTCCGGCACGGCGTTCACCATGGCGCGCAGTGAAGCCCGGCGCACCTGGCTGTACCGCATTCAGCCGTCGGCCAATCACCCAGCGTTTATCAAGCTTGAACGGCAGTTGGTCGGTGGGCCGTTGGGGGCGGTGACGCCGAATCGCTTGCGCTGGAACCCGTTGGATATTCCAAGTGAGCCGACTGACTTTGTCGATGGGCTTGTAGGGATGGTCGCTAATTCCGGGTCGGAAAAACCCTCGGGCATCAGCATCTACAACTACCGCGCCAATCGTTCGATGGAGCGGGTGTTCTTCAATGCCGATGGCGAATGGTTGATCGTTCCCGAACAGGGCCGTCTGCGTATCGCGACTGAATTGGGCGTGCTGGAAGTCGAGCCGCTGGAAATCATCGTGCTGCCGCGCGGCCTCAAATTCCGCGTCGAACTGCTGGATGCGCAAGCGCGCGGCTACGTCGCCGAGAACCACGGTGCCCCACTGCGCCTGCCGGACCTGGGGCCCATCGGCAGCAACGGCCTGGCCAACCCGCGCGACTTCCTGACCCCGGTCGCCCACTACGAAGACCTGAAACAACCGACAACGCTGGTACAGAAGTTCCTCGGCGAACTTTGGGCCTGCGAGCTGGATCATTCCCCGCTCAATGTGGTCGCCTGGCACGGCAACAACGTGCCCTACAAATACGACCTGCGCCGCTTCAACACGATAGGCACCGTGAGCTTCGACCACCCGGACCCGTCGATCTTCACGGTATTGACCTCGCCCACCAGCACCCACGGCCTGGCCAACCTCGACTTCGTGATCTTTCCGCCGCGCTGGATGGTGGCCGAGAACACCTTCCGTCCGCCGTGGTTCCATCGCAACCTGATGAACGAGTACATGGGCCTGATCCAAGGTGCCTACGACGCCAAGGCCGAAGGCTTCGTGCCCGGCGGCGCGTCGCTGCACAGCTGCATGAGCGCCCACGGCCCGGACGGCGAAACCTGCACCAAGGCCATCAACGTGGCGCTGGCGCCGCACAAGATCGATAACACCATGGCCTTTATGTTCGAGACCAGCCAAGTGCTGCGCCCGACCCAGTTCGCCTTGGACTGCCCGCAACTGCAAAACACTTATGACGCGTGCTGGGCCTCGTTGCCCGCCACCTTCAACCCGAACCGGAGATAAACCCATGACGCAGCCAACACTCACCCGCAGCTGGGTGGCCTCCGCGAATGGTCACACCGATTTTCCGCTGCAGAACCTGCCGTTGGGCGTGTTCAGCGTCAACGGCTCCGCACCGCGCGCTGGCGTGGCGATTGGCGACTCGATCCTGGACCTGCACGCCGCGATCGATGCGTTCGACGGTGACGCCCGTCGCGCCGTCGAGGCGACCGCCGGTGGCCAACTGAACGCCTTTTTCGAACTGGGCCGTGGCCCGCGCGTGGCATTGCGCGAGCGCTTGCTGACGTTGTTGGCCGAAGGCAGCACACTGCAGGCGCGTGAAGCGCACGTGTTGCACCGTGCTGCCGATTGCCAGATGCACGTACCGGCGCGGATCAATGACTACACCGACTTCTACGTCGGTATCGAGCACGCGCAGAACGTCGGCAAACTGTTCCGCCCCGACAACCCTCTGCTGCCCAACTACAAGTACGTGCCGATTGGCTACCACGGTCGCGCGTCGACCATCCGTCCCTCGGGCACCGATGTGCGCCGCCCCAAGGGCCAGACCTTGCCCGCCGGCCAGGCCGAACCGATCTTCGGTCCGTGTGCACGCCTGGACTACGAGTTGGAACTGGGCGTCTGGATCGGCCAGGGCAATGAGATGGGCGATTCGATTGCCATTGGTGACGCGGCTGAACATATCGCCGGTTTCTGCCTGCTCAATGACTGGTCGGCACGGGATATCCAGGCCTGGGAGTACCAGCCGCTGGGGCCGTTCCTGTCGAAAAGCTTTATCACCACCATTTCACCGTGGGTGGTGACGGTCGAGGCACTTGAGCCGTTCCGCACAGCGCAACCGGCGCGGCCTGAAGGTGACCCGCAGCCGCTGTCGTACCTGCTGGATCAACGCGACCAGGCAGCGGGTGCCCTGGATATCGAATTGGAAGTCCTGCTGACCACGGCCGCCATGCGTGAGCAAAACCTGCCGGCCTATCGCCTGGCCTTGAGCAACAGCCTGCATATGTACTGGACCGCCGCGCAATTGGTCGCGCACCACAGCGTCAACGGTTGCCAGCTGCAGGCCGGTGACCTGTTGGGTACGGGGACTTTGTCGGGGCCGCAAGCCGGTCAGTTCGGCAGCCTGTTGGAAATGACCGAAGGCGGAAAAAAGGCCGTCGAATTGCCCTCCGGCGAGGTGCGCAAGTTCCTCGAAGACGGCGATGAAGTCATCCTGCGCGCTCGCTGCAGTCGTGAAGGTTTTGCCTCTATCGGCTTCGGCGAATGCCGCGGCACTGTGGTCGCGGCGCGCTAGAAGGAGAGGGGGATGGAACTCTATACCTACTACCGTTCCACCGCGTCGTACCGGGTTCGCATCGCCTTGGCGCTCAAGGGCCTGGATTTCACTGCCGTGCCGGTCAACCTGCTGGTGCCGGCGGGCGGTGCCAATCGCCAACCCGAGTATTTGGCGATCAACCCGCAAGGACGTGTGCCTGCCTTGCGCACCGATGAGGGTGAGCTGTTGATCCAGTCGCTGGCGATCATCGAATACCTGGAGGAGCGTTATCCACAGGTGCCGTTGCTCTCCAACGACCTTGCGGCCCGTGCCCATGCGCGTGCGGTGGCGTCGATCATCGGCTGCGATATTCACCCGCTGCACAACTCCAGTACCCAGAACCTGCTGCGTCAGTGGGGGCATGACGAGGCAAAGGTGCTGGAATGGATTGGCCATTGGATCAGCCAGGGATTGGGCGCGGTGGAACAATTGATCGGCGATCAGGGGTATTGCTTCGGCGACCAGCCGGGGCTGGGCGACGCGTTCCTGATTCCGCAGTTGTATGCGGCCGAGCGCTTCAAGGTGCCATTGGCGGCGTACCCGCGCATCGGACGGGTGGCGGCGTTGGCGGCACAGCATCCAGCATTTGTGCAGGCACACCCCGCCAATCAACCTGACACGCCTTAGGACCCAATGTGGGAGGGGGCAAAAAATAACCTGTGGCGAGGGAGCTTGCTCCCGTTGGGCCGCGAAGCGGCCCCAGCTCTTTGTTTCAAAAGACTGGGACTGCTGCGCAGTCCAACGGGAGCAAGCCCCCTCGCCACAGGTACAGTGTTTGCCCTTAACTGACTGGCATTAGGGCTTGCCCCCTCCCACATTTTGACCTGCGCCACCCTTATAAAAATAATAGGTACTTTGCGATGCTCAATCAGATTGCCAGCTTTCGCGCGGCACTCGACGCTCGTCCGGTCTCGCGCTACCAGTGGTTGATTCTTCTGTTGCTGGCACTGTTGCTGGTGACGGATGGCTATGACGCCCAGGTGTTGGGGTATGTAGTTCCAGCGTTGGCTCAGGATTGGGGGCTGGAAAAGGCCGCATTTGGGCCGGTGTTCAGCGCCAACCTGCTTGGGCTGACCTTGGGTTCGCTACTGGTCACGCCATTGGCGGATCGCTTTGGCGTACGACGCATCCTGCTTGGCTGCGTGCTGATCTACGCCAGCCTCACGGTGCTGATGGTGTTCGCCCACTCACTGACCACCTTGATGGCCGCCAGGTTTATCTGCGGTATCGGCATGGGGGGCGCCATGCCCAGTGCCATGGCATTGATGTCGGACTACTCCCCACCGCGCCTGCGCACGTTAATGGTGACCCTGGCGGCCTGTGGCTTCTCGTTTGGTGGGGCAGCGGGTGGGTTTGTGGCGGCGGGGTTTATCGAAGGCTTCGGGTGGCAGGCAGTGTTTTTGGCAGGTGGCGTAACGCCGCTGCTGTTGTTCCCGTTTCTTGTGCGGTGGTTGCCGGAATCCTTGCCGCGCTTGCTGCGAGATGCGCCGCCGTATGCGCGGCTGCAGGCCGTGACGTCACGCATGCTGCCCGGCTGGCAAGCGCCGCCGGCGAGCGAGGCCGAGAGCCAGCAGGAGCAGGGTAGCAAACTGACCGTCGTGGAGTTGTTCCGCAATGGCTATGCGCGTCCGACGCTGCTGATCTGGGCGACCTTTTTTGTCAGCTTGATCCTGCTGTATTTCATGATCAGTTGGTTGCCGTCGCTGCTGTTGGAAAGCGGGCTGGCGTTGAAAGAAGCCAACCTGGTGACGTCGATGTTCCTGTTCGCCGGCACCTTGGGGGCCATCGGCATGGCCTGGTTCGCCGACCGCTTGCAAAGCAAAGTGCGCCTCCTGTCCGGCGTGATGGCGACGGCGGCGGTGTGCACCATTCTGCTCGGTCTCAACCATGACAACCCGCGCTACCTGGTGGCCTGCGTGTTTGCGGCAGGGTTTTGCATCATCGGTGGCCAGCTGACCCTCAACGCCTTTGCCAGCAATTTCTACCCGGCGCACGTACGCGCTACCGGAACGGGCTGGGCGTTGGGCGTGGGGCGGTTTGGCTCGATCCTGGGGCCGCTGTTTGGCAGCATACTGCTGGCGATGCATATCCCGGTGGAGCAGATTTTTTTCTTTTGCGCGATACCGGCGGTGATCGCGGCGTTGTTGATTATCCAGGTGCGTTCGCCTGGCGGTGTGAGGCCGAACGCCTTGCTGCCGGGCGATATTTTCAAGGCGCCGGGCAATCACTGAGCCAGCGTCAATCAGCGTGGAAGCGCTCGAGAATCGGGCGTCAGTGCACCACTGAATTGGGCGGCAAATGCCCCAGGCGCTCGGTCAGGCGCAGGCGTTGGATCGGGTCTTCGCTGAGCATCAGCGCGTGTTCCAAGTCAAAACGCTCGGCGTTGGGGCAGTCCAGGCGCTGGTACAGGCTGGCCCGTGCCAGGTAATCGGCGGCACTGGCATTGCCCAGCTCCAGCACGCGCTCGGCGTCGACCAAGGCTTCAAGCGGGGCGTCGTTGGCCAGGTGCAATTGCCGCAGGTTGCGTGACAACCGCTGCAGGATCGAACGTGGATCGGCGGTGTGCAGGTGGTCGGCCTGCAACTTGAGGTTGGGGCCGTATTGGCGTTGCAGCAGGTCACGGCAATCATTGGGGTACAGGCGTCGGCCGCCGCACGGGTCCAGAAGGTGATCGGCGCCGGGGACCCGCAGTAGAAAGTGGCCGGGGAAATTCACGCCGACCATGGGGATATCCAGGCGTCGTGCCAACTCAAGGGCGATCAGCCCCATGGCCAAGGGTTGTCCGCGTTTGCGCTGCAAGACCTTGTCCAGCAGCGCGGCAGCGGGGCGCAGTGGCGTGAACTCATCCTGGGCAAACCCCAAGTCATTCATGCGCCGCAACAACGTCTGGCCCAGTTCATCCGCCGGCACCATGGGCATGCCGAGGCTCACCTGCTGTTGCAGCAACGTCAGCTCCTGCAGGATCAGCAATGGCTGCACTGCCGGGTCATGCTCGGCGGCTATCCACAGCGCGGCTTCAAACAGCGCAGGGGGGGAGCGTTCCAGGCAGGCAAAAAAGGCTTTGCGGGGGTTCATTGCATTCTCCGGCGGATGCCCCGTTTTAGCCTTGCTGGGAATTTTCGTCCAGTGGCTTAGGCGATAACCTGTGTGCTTATGTCGCAAGGCCTGCGAAATCGAGCGGCTTATTCCAGCGTATTTCGGCAGGTTTCTGCCGCAAGCCTATACTTGGCCCACTACCAGAAGTGATTCGGGAGCTTGACGATGTTTGCTCTCATGCACAGCACCCGCCTTGAATCGCTGCACTTGAGCGTCGACCCGGCTACCGGGCTGAAGGCGGTCATCGCCATCCATAACAGCCGCCTGGGGCCTGCTCTCGGCGGTTGTCGCTATCTCTCCTACCCCGACGACGAAAGTGCCGTGGCCGACGCTGCGCGCCTGGCCCAAGGCATGAGCTACAAGGCGGCATTGGCCGGTTTGCCGGTGGGCGGCGGTACGGCGGTGATCCTGCGCCCCGGCCATGTGGAAAACCGCGCGGCACTGTTTGAAGCATTCGGCCGTTGTATCGAGCAACTCGACGGCCGCTACATCACCGCCACCGACAGCGGCACCTCGGTGGCCGACATGGACTGCATCGCCCAGCACACCCGCTTCGTCACCAGCACCAGCGCGGCAGGCGACCCTTCGCCCCATGCCGCCATGGGCGTTTTCGCCGGCATCCGCACCACCGCCATGGCCCGCCTGGGCAGCGACAACCTAGAAGGTTTGCGCGTCGCCATCCAGGGCCTCGGTAACGTCGGTTACGCCCTGGCCGAACAACTGCACGCCGCGGGTGCCGAACTGCTGGTCAGCGACATCGACCACGGCAAGGTGCAGTTGGCCATGGAGCAACTGGGCGCGCACCCCATCGCCAACGACGCCTTGCTCAGCACCCCGTGCGACATCCTCGCGCCCTGCGGCCTCGGGGCCGTGTTCAACCGCCAGAGCGTCGGCCAACTGCGCTGCGCTGCCGTGGCCGGTTCCGCCAGTGCGCAATTGACCAACCTGCAAGTGGCTGACCAACTGGAAGGGCGCGGCATCCTCTACGCCCCTGACTACGTCATCAACTCGGGCGGCCTGATCTACGTCGCGCTCAAACACAGCGGGGCAGAACTGCCGACCATCACCGCGCACTTATCCAACATCGGCACGCGCCTCACGGAAATCTTCGCCCACGCCCAAGCCGAAAAACGCTCGCCCGCACGGGTCGCGGATGAATTGGCCGAGCGCCTGCTTTACCAATAGCCGGTTATTAAAAAGGCCCTGAATCGATGATTCAGGGCCTGTTCAATTCGGGCTTTATTCCGCCGGTGCGTTCAGCAACTCGGACAACGCGTCCGGCTGACTCTTGAACGCCTTGGCAAATACATCGCGGTTCTTCGCCATGTAGATCCCGGCTTCTTCCACCTGCTGCTCGCTCAGGGACGGCACGGCTTTTTGCAACACTTCTGCCAGCAACTCAGCGAGTTCAAGCATCTTGTCATGACGGTCAGCTTCGGCTTTATCCATGAACAAACGCTCCAGATCTCGGCTGCTGCGGTATACCACTTCGACGGCCATTCACCACCTCACATGCCTTCACGATAGTTGTCTTTCGCTACTACTGTATTCATATACAGTGAAAAGAGTAAGCCAAACCGTGGGGTTTGGGTAGCAGTTTTTTAATGTAGTCGGGAAATAGAGGTTTGCTACAACGGAAATTTCTGACAACACGGCGAGGTTGCCGGGTAATCCTACGGTGACACCCTCTTCAATGTGACCCCCAACGGGAGCAAGCTCCCTCGCCACAGGTTATGTGCCACTTAATGAATCTGTGTCTCATGTCATGCTGCCACCATCTCATTTCCCAGCCCTGGCCTTTTTTCTGCATGCAGAACAACCGTCACGTCCAACCCGCATTATCCGGTCGAGTCGACCTAAGGAAGCATCATCGTGAAAATCAACTGGGCCGAAAGGCTGCGCCAGCAAGTACATGGTCTGGCCGAGTCCCTGGGCAATCTGTTTGTCGAGTCGTTCCACTACCTGGCGCTGTTCGCCATTGGTGCGGTGACCGCGTGGGCGGCGGTGATGGAGTTTCTGGGGATGCTCGAGAATGGGCATATCAAGATCGATGACATCTTGCTGCTGTTCATCTACCTGGAATTGGGCGCGATGGTCGGGATTTATTTCAAGACCAACCACATGCCGGTGCGCTTTCTGATCTACGTGGCAATCACCGCGCTGACGCGTCTGCTGATTTCCAACGTGTCCCACCACAATCCACCCGACATCGGCATCATCTACCTGTGCGGCGGGATTCTGCTCTTGGCGTTTGCGATCCTGGTGGTGCGCTATGCGTCGTCGTCGTTCCCCTCCGTGAAGGTAGAAGGCCCGCGCCGCAAGGGCGAAGCGAGCCTGGAAACCGAGAAAGGTGAGCTTTAAAGCCCGACACTGAAGGGCAGGGGGCGGTTGGGCGGGCGCTGTAGTACTTTGTGATCGCCATCCGTCATCACCGCCAGGATTTCCATGGCGCTGTGACCCTGCTCGATGGCGATGCCGAATTGGATACTCTGCACCAGACGCTTCAGCCGCTTTGGATCATTGCGTTGTTCGGCGCTGATCATGCGTTTGGCTACCACACCTTGCTCGTTGGAGAGGGTCAGCATGATGCTGCCGTCCAGCCGTTGGATGCTCAAGTTGACACGATATTCTGGCGTGAACGTGTCGGTGATGATCTGAAAAGGATTGTCCATGGTGCGTTACCGCCTGATAAGAACATGCAGTCATTGACGACCGGTGTCGGGTTTAGTTCGCGTCTCCTGACCACCGGCCACTCCGTCGCTGAAGCTTCACAAGATCCGTTTGCTTCAATGCTGTACAGCAAGGGGCGTGCCGTACAGAGATCTTTCAGACAGTGCGATTCCAATGTGGGAGGGGGCTTGCCCCCGATAGCAGTCTTTCCGCCGAGCATTCATTGGCTGACACACCGCCATCGGGAACAAGCCCCTTCCCACCGTTGTTTTGGGTTGCGTTTGAGATCGGTGACCTGTTTCAGGGCAGTACCGAGAAAACGATCGCAGACAGCGCAATCAACCCAATCACCACCACAAACACATTCGACAGCTGACCCGAATACTGGCGTAGAGAGGGCACGCGGCGGATCGCGTACATCGGCATCAAGAACAGCAGGCACGCGATGATCGGCCCGCCCATGGTCTCGATCATGCCCAAGATACTCGGGTTGAAAGTCGCCACGGCCCAGCACGTCAACACCATAAACAGCGCGGTGCAGCGTTCCAGCCATTTGGACGACATCGAACGGTTACGCCCGCGCAGGGATTTGACGATCAGGCCTTGGAAGCCTTCGCTCGCGCCGATGTAGTGGCCGAGGAAGGATTTGGTGATGGCCACCAGCGCGATCAACGGCGCGGCGTAGGCGATCACCGGGGTCTGGAAGTGGTTGGCCAGGTACGACAGGATCGAGATGTTCTGGGCCTTGGCCGCTGCCAGGTCGGCCGGCGACAACGCCAGTACACAACTGAAGCAGAAGAACATCACGGTCAGCACCATCATGCCGTGGGCGGTGGCGAGGATGCCGCTGCTTTTGCGCTCGGCCTGCGGGCCGTACACGCGTTTCTGGTCGACGGCGAACGCGGAGATGATCGGCGAATGGTTGAACGAAAACACCATGACCGGGATCGCCAGCCACAAGGTCTTGAAGAACATCGGCAGCGGCATGCCCTCGCTGGCAGAGGCGAAGAACGCACCGTTCCAGTTGGGGACCAGGCTCACGGCCAGCAGCAACAGGGCGGCAACGAACGGGTACACCAGCACGCTCATGGCCTTGACGATCACGCCCTGGCCGCAGCGCACAATGGCCATCAGTCCGAGGATCAGCACCAGCGACAGGATCGCCCGAGGCGGCGGGGCCATGTGCAGTTGGTGTTCCATGAAACTGCCGAGGGTGTTGGTCAGCGCCACGCTGTACACCAACAGGATCGGGAAGATCGCAAAGAAATACAGCAGGGTGATCAGTTTGCCGGCGCCGACGCCGAAGTGTTCTTCGACCACTTCGGTGATGTCGCCGGATTTGCCCGACAGCACAAAACGCGTCAGCCCACGGTGGGCGAAGAAGGTCATGGGGAAGGCCAGCAGTGCCAGCACGATCAGCGGCCAGAAACCGCCGACGCCGGCATTGATCGGCAAGAACAGGGTGCCGGCACCGATGGCGGTGCCGTAGAGGCCCAGCATCCAGGTGGTGTCGTGTTGGGTCCAGCCGGTGGTCACGGTGTTGTCTGAAACAGGATTTTCGGCAGCAGGTGTACGTACATCGGTCATCGTTATTGCCTCGTTATTATTTTTGCGCGGGCTCACGTTTGGGGCGGGTAGCAGTGCTCCGATCAGCACTCCACCCAGCTGACCGCCAGGCCGCCCCGTGAAGTTTCTTTGTATTTGTCATGCATGTCGGCACCGGTATCGCGCATGGTGCGGATCACCCGGTCGAGGGAAATGAAGTGTTTGCCGTCACCGCGCAGGGCCATTTGCGTGGCGTTGATCGCCTTGACTGCCGCGATGGCGTTGCGCTCGATGCACGGTACTTGCACCAAGCCGCCGACCGGGTCGCAGGTGAGGCCGAGGTTGTGCTCCAGGCCGATTTCGGCGGCGTTTTCCAATTGCTCGGGGGTGGCGCCGAGGATGTCGGCCAACCCCGCAGCGGCCATGGCGCAGGCCGAACCGACCTCGCCCTGGCAGCCGACTTCGGCACCGGAGATCGAGGCATTTTTCTTGCAGAGAATGCCGACGGCAGCAGCGGCCAGGAAGAAATTGACTACGTCGTCGTCAGACGCGTCGGCGTTGAACTTCATGTAGTAATGCAGCACGGCCGGGATGATCCCGGCGGCGCCATTGGTCGGTGCGGTGACCATGCGCCCGCCGGCGGCATTTTCCTCGTTGACGGCGAGGGCGAAGAGGTTGACCCATTCCATCGCCGACAAGGTTGAGGTGATCACATTCGGCTTGCCGATTTCCAGCAGGCTGCGGTGCAGTTTTGCCGCGCGGCGTGGCACGTCCAGGCCACCTGGCAGGATGCCTTCATCGCGCAGGCCTTGCTCCACGCATTCGCGCATCACCGACCAGATATGCAGCAAGCCGCTGCGGATGTCGGCGTCGCTGCGCCAAGCGCGTTCGTTGGCCATCATCAGTTCGGAAACCCGCAAGCCATGCTTGTTGCACAAGGCCAGCAGCTCCACGGCGCTGGAAAAGTCGTAGGGCAAATCAACATCGCTGGTCGGCGCAATGCCGGAGGCGGCTTCTGCCGCTTCGATGATGAAACCGCCGCCCACCGAGTAATAGGTTTGCTCACTCAACAGGCCATTTTCGCCATAGGCGTGCAGGGACATGGCGTTGGGGTGGTAGGGCAGGCTCTCGTCCAGCAGCAGGAGGTCTGTGTGCCAGTTGAAGGCAATGTCTTGTGTGCCTGCGAGTAGCAGACGGCCGGACTCGTGCAATTGCTGGATGCGGGGATTGATCGAGCTCGGATCGACCTGATCTGGCCATTCGCCCATAAGCCCCATCACGCAGGCGCGGTCGGTGGCGTGGCCGACACCGGTGGCGGACAGTGAGCCGTACAGGCGCACTTCCACGCGGCGGGTATCGGTCAGCAATTGTTGGTCGATCAGGGCTTTGGCGAAGGTCGCCGCCGCCCGCATGGGGCCGACGGTGTGGGAGCTGGAGGGGCCAATGCCCACTTTGAATAGATCAAAAACGCTGATAGCCATGCTAAAGCCTTACAAGCAATGGAGTAGAAATCGCTGCCATGTTTTGTAGAGCGAGCGGAATTGGCGCGATACTGAGCCTCTGGATCGGCACTGACCAACGAATTATCCTAAGACACCCTTTAGCAGGACTAAACGCTATGACCCGGCCCCTTCATGGCCAGACGTATGTCTGGCTGCACGTTTTTTCCTGCGCTGCGCGGCATTTGTCGTTTACGCGCTGCGCCGAAGAACTGCACATCACGCCGGGTGCGGTGAGCCAGCAGATCCGCCAGCTGGAGGAGCGATTGGGTTTCCGTTTGTTTCATCGACGCGCGCGTGGGGTAGAGCTGAGTGCCGAGGGGCAGCGTTTGGCGACGACGGTGGGTGAGGCCTACGGCAGCATCGATGCTGAACTGCAGCGCTTGGACGCGGGGATGATCAGCGGCACGTTGCGGCTGCGTTCGATCCCGTCGTTTCTCGGCAAGTGGCTGACCCCGCGTTTGCCGCGCTTGCAGCAACGCTTTCCGGATATCCAATTGCGCATGGTTGCCGAGGACAGCAGCATCGCTCTGCATGAGGGCGATTTCGACCTGGCCATCGACTTGAACGACGGCAGCTACCCCGGCCTGTTATCCACAGCCTTGCTCGACGAGCAGATCTTCCCGGTGTGCGCCCCGAGCCTTCTACGCGGCAGGCCACCGTTGCATGGCCCGGCCGACCTGGTGCATTTCCCGTTGCTGCACGACATTACCGCCTGGCGTGGGAGTTATGAGTACGCAGAGTGGGAGTTCTACCTGAATGCCATCGGCTATCACGACGCCGACGTGCGCCGTGGGCATACGTTCAATCGCAACCACCTGACCATCGAGGCGGCCATTGCCGGCATGGGCGTGGCCATCGCGCGGCGCACCTTGCTCAACGATGAATTGGAGCGCGGCACCTTGATCGTGCCGTTCGGCCTGGCCGTGCCCAATCACAAACGCTACGTGCTGCTCTATGCGCCGGGTGCACTGAGCCATCCGGGCGTGCGCGCGGTGCATGATTGGCTGGTGGAGGAAGCAGGGATTTTCCGCGGATTGCACCCGTTGGGAGAGGGGCAATTGTAAGGTTGGCTGAGCGTAAGAAGATGTAACCAACTCCCCACCCTAACAGCGTTTTTGCTTGTCGTCAGACTTAATTTGTAATGTGGGATTTATCTTTGCAAAGGGGTTGAATTGTTCTTCGGACTGCTCAATTGTGTAATCAAGAGGTCATGGTTTCACCACCCCGGTGTTGCAGTTTGTGACCTCTCGCGAGCTAGCTGAAATAAGGGAAGAACTATGCAAATCCAAGTCAATAGCGATAACCATATTGAAAGCAGCATCCGACTGGAGGAGTGGGTACGTACTACCATTGAGAGCACGCTCGAACGTTACGAAGAAGACCTGACCCGAGTGGAGGTCTACCTGCGGGATGAGAACGGCGACAAGCCCGGTCCCCACGATTTAAGTTGCCGCCTGGAAGCACGGCCAAAAGGCCATCAACCGCTGTCGGTACTGCACAAGGCCGATACCCTGGAACAGGCGATCGACGGTGCGGCGACCAAGCTGGACCATGCGTTGGAACATCTGTTTGGCAGACTGCAAGGCAAGCCACGCGCTGCCGGGAAAAGTCTGTCGGACACCAAGGTCAATGAAGATGAGCTTGAACAGGAGTTTCTGGAAAAAGAACGTGCTGTGTTTAACAGTTGATCACTGAAAGTTCTTTCATCCCCCACTGAACGGGCCTGCCATTGCAGGCCCGTTTTCGTTTAGTGTCCGCGCCGGAAGAAAGACCTGCTCAACCACGCCAACCCACACGCCCCCCATCCCGCGAAGAGCATGGCCCAGCCGACGCCATGGCGCAGGGCTGCCTGGGCATCGGTGACGCTAAGGTCCATCGATGAAGCCAGTTTGCCCGCCGCAATCTTCTGGCTGATAGCCGCCCAATCCAGCACGGTGCTTTCGGGCAATACAGCAGCCAGTTGATGGTTGATCCCCAGCAACAGCACCAGCCCCATCAACGCGATGTTGAGCGCGAGGGTGATCAGCCGCGCGCTGAGGTCGATGCCCGAGGCCATGCCTGCACGGTCGGCCGAGACTGAACCGGTGGTGGTGTTGGTGGTGGGGGAGTTGGTCAGCGCCAATCCCACGCCGGCCGCGATGCAACTGCTCAGCACCAGCACGATGCTTGGCTGCGCGGCAGCGTTTGCAGCGGCCATGCTCAAGAAACCTGCACCCATCAAACCTAACCCAAGAGGGATGATGCGTTCGGCGCCATAGCGCAGGGCCAGGCGTTCGGCCAGTGGCGGCACCAGCAGTGTCGGCAAGGTATAGGCGAGCAGGGCGCCGCCGGTGGTCAAGGTGTCGTAGCCCAGCCCGGCCTGGAAATACAGTGGCAGGTAGATCATGAACGGCCAGAAGCTGAAGTTCATACCGATCGAGCCCATCAACGCGCCGTTGAAGCGCTGGATACGGAACACCGAGAAATCAAACATCGGGTGGGCGCTGCGCCGTTCAACAACGATGAACAGCAGCAGTGCGGCCACTGCCAGGCCCGCCCAGCCGAGCATGGCCGGGGTGCCAAAGCCGTGTTCGGTGCCTTGGGTGATGAAGTAGACCAGCGCGAACACCGACAGCGTCAAGGTGAGCATGCCGGCGATGTCCAGGCGATTGCCCGCCGGGTCGCGGGATTCCTGCACGCTGACGTGCAGCAGCACCAGGGTGAACACCGTGAGTGGCACGTGCACGAGAAACACCCAGCGCCAATCCGCCACCGCCAGGATCAACGCGCCCACCATCGGCCCGAAGCCCAGGCCCACGCCGGCAATCACGCCCCAGATCGCGAATGCTCGCGCCCGCGCTGCCGGTTCGCGGAACAAGTGCGACAAAATCGCGAACTGGCAAATCATCATCGCCCCGGCGCCGATGCCTTGGACGAAACGCGCGGCGATCAGCGTCGAAGCATGCTCCGCCAGCCCACAGGCCAGGGACGCTAGCCCGAACAGCCACAGGCACAGCACCAGCATGCGTCGGCGGCCAAAGCGATCGGCCAGGGTGCCGGCCGCCATCAACACGCTGGTGCAGGCCAGGGTGTAGGCATTCATGATCCATTGGGCGTCCTGGAAGCCGGTGCCCAGTTCCCTTTCAAGGGTGGGCAGGATGACCGGCACGCTGGAGATTTCCAGGCCGAACATCAGGGCGACCAGGCACACGGCGGTCAGCGCGAGACCATTTTTGGCGGTGCGCGGTGGGCTGGCGACCGATAACGTGGCAGCGGGTGGCATGGGGACTCTCCCGTCGTTGGGGTATCGGGCTATTTTCAGGGGAATCTGGTTCTTTATTCGTGATAAATTTTCCAGAGATAAGGGAACCGAGAGCGACAATTGAGCCTATGACCACTCCACGTTTTGATGGCGTTGAACTCTTTCTGCAGATCGTCGAGAGCGGCAACCTGACCGAAGCCGCCGAGCGGCTGAATGTGACGCGCTCGGCAGTCGGCAAGGGCTTGGCGCGACTTGAGGCCCGCCTGGGCACGTGCCTGTTACAGCGCTCTACCCGTCGCCAACGGTTGACCGAGGACGGGCAGGCCTATTACGAGCATTGCCTGCGGGCGCTGGCGGAACTTGAGGCCGCCGAGTCCGTGCTGGAAAGCGGTCGGCAACAACCCCGCGGGCGGTTGCGGGCCAGCCTGCCATTAGCGTTCGGGCACCACTATGCGGCGCCTGCGCTATGGGGGTTGATGGATAGATTTGCCGAATTGGAGATCGAGATTTCTTTCTCTGACAGGCTGATCGACGTTGCCCAGGAAGGCTTCGACCTGGCGGTACGCATTGGCGCGCTGCCCGACACCGACCGCTTGAGCGCCCGTCGCCTGGGCGAGCAGGCGATTGGCCTGGCGGCGTCACCGGCGTACTTGCAGCGCGTGGGTCAAATTGAGCGCATCGAGGACCTGGCCGGGCATCGCGGCATTGCTTATCGCTGCAGTGCCCCGCGCTTGGAGTGGGCGCTCAATGACGAGCAGGGCCGCCCACACCGTGCGCGGGTGGCCTCGCCGCTGATGATGGATGACCTCCAGGCGGTGGCCGATGCCGCCATCGCGGGCGTGGGCCTGGCCTGGTTGCCCAGTTGGCTGATCGCCCACTATGCGCTGCGCGGTCAGCTGCAAGCGGTACTGCCTGGTTACTGCGAGCAGCCCTCGCCGATCCACGTGATCTGGCCCACGGCGGCGCACATGCCGGCCAAGACGCGCTGTGCCATCGACGCGTTGGTGGCCGGCACGCCGTCGTGCCTGGCGGGCAGTTAAAACTCAGGATGAACATAGGCATTGTGGTGAGCGGGCTTGTTGTGGTGAGCGGGCCTCTCACCACAGCGGGCCCACTCACCACAGGTTATTTGTTGCTCGAGCCGTTAGAACGCGATGGAGGTCTGCACATACACCGTGCGTGGCTCACCGACGTATTTGCCTTTGTTGTTATCGTCGAATGAACGTGTGTAGTACTGCTTGTTGAAGATGTTTTTCACTCCCACCGCCACGTTCAAATCAGACAGCTGCGGGCCGAAGTCGTAGGCGGCGCGGCTGCTGAACAGCATGTAGCCGGGGATGCGCCCGTTCGCACCGTCGGCGCTTTCGGCCTGGGTGTTGGCGTTGTCGGCGAACTGGCTGCTCTGGTAGCTGCTGTCCAGGTTGAGCTTCCAGCGGCCTTCGGTGTAGCCCACGCCGAGGGTGCCCTTGTGTTTTGACGAGAAGGGCACGCGGTTGCCTTTGTTCGGGCCGTCTTCGCGGATGGTGGCGTCCACGTAAGCGTAGCTGGCATACACATCGAACCCTGCCAGCGCCGGGCTCAAGCCGTCGAGGGCGTAGTTGATGCTGGATTCGATGCCCTGGTGACGGGTCTCACCACGGGCAATCACCGAATCATTGGTCTGGTTGCTTTCGTACTGGTTGTCGAAGTTGATCAGGAACGCGCCGATTTCCGCGCGCAGGCTGCCGTTGTCGTAGCGTGTGCCGAGTTCCCAGGTCCGCGCTTTTTCCGGTTTGACTTCGCCGCTGGTCACACGGTTGGGCATCTGGCTGTACTGCACGCTACCGAACGAACCTTCGGTGTTCGCGTAGAGGTTCCAGTCGTCGGTGAGGTGATAAAGCACGTTCAGTGCCGGCAGCGCGGTGTTGTAGTCACCCTTGTATTTAACGTTGCTCAGGTTGTTGGTTTGCTGGGACTCGATCATCTCGTAGCGAATGCCCGGGGTGATGGTCCACTTGCCGATATCAATCCGGTCATCGATGAAGAAAGCATTGGCCTCGGTGCCGCCACGGGTGTCGCGGTCATTGCGGCTGTCGGTGGTGGGGATTTGCTGGTTGGCGGCAATCGGCGTGCGGTAGCGCAGTTCGTGGCCGGCCTCGTTGATATAACGGTAGCCGACGCCCACTTCGTGGCTGGTCGGGCCCAGGTCAAAGCCTTGGGCGAAGCGGGTTTCCAAGCCGCGCACCCAGTACTCGCGCGGGGACAGCGACAGGAACGTGCCTTGGTCGAGGTAGCCGCTGCGCAGCGTCTTGGTGAAGAAGCTGTTCACGGTGAATTCGCGACGGTCATGCTCATAGCGATAGCCGACGTTGAACATCGTACGGCGGCCCCAGAACTTGTCGTAGGGACGGGTGGACTGATACGGATCGGCCTTGTAGTCCGCGACGTTCAAACCACCGGGCATATCGGCCTGGCCTTCGTAGTATTGCGCCATGGCGTTGAAGCTGTTGGCATCATCGAGCTGGTATTTACCCTTGAGGATCAAGTCGTCAATGCGCGTGTTGCTGTTCTCGCGCCAGTCGCCGCCTCGGGTGCCGGAGTACAGCAGCGCGCCGCCCAGGCCGTTGTCGGCGGTGCCGCCGGCGAGCAGGTTGCCGGTGGTCTTGAAGCCGTCGTGGCTGGAGGACGGGCTGGTTTCGGTCTGCAGGCCGCCTTTGACGGTGGGCGCATCCGGGATCGCGCGGGTCACGAAGTTGACCACGCCGCCGACGTTCTGCGGGCCGTAGCGCACAGCGCCGCCGCCGCGTACGACGTCTACCGCATCCATGTTGCCCATGCTGATCGGCGCGAATGAAAGCTGCGGCTGGCCGTAAGGCGCGAAAGGCACCGGGATGCCGTCCATCAACACCGTGGAGCGCGAGGCCAGGCGCGGGTTGAGGCCGCGAATGCCGAAGTTCAGCGCCATGTCGTGGCTGCCGGTGCCGTTGTTGTCCGGTGCGTTGACGCCGGGGATGCGGTTGAGCACGTCCTTGGCCTGGGTCGCGCCCTGACGCTCGAACTCTTCGCGGCGGATCACATCACGGGCGCCTGGGTGTTCGAATACGTTGGTTTGCGCCGCATCGCCGAGCCAGTCGCCGACCACGCTGGACGTGCCCAATTCGATACTGGCCGGTGCCGTGACCGGTTGCAGGCTGTAGGCATTGTCGCCCTCGGCGCGGGCTTGCAGGCCGGTGCCTTCCAGCAGTTTTTGCAGGCCGTCTGCGGCGCTGTAATTGCCGGACAGGCCACGGCTCTGTCTACCCGCCGTAACTTCGGAGCCGAAGGAAATCAGCACGCCCGCTTCGCGGCCAAACTGGTTCAACGCAGCTTCCAGCGATGTCGGGGCGATGTGATACGGCTTGGCATCGGCCGCCATCACCGGCGGCAGTACGGTAAGACTCAGGCTGGCGCCGAGTAGGAGTTGGCGCAAGGTGCGGGTGAGAAGCGTCGGTTGCTGGGGCATGAACAGCGGTCCTGAGAAGGAAGGATCAAGGTGGCTTTCCTTCTCTGTCACGCGAGGGGTGGAAAACGGCTCATCGGTTTTGAAATTAATCTCAGGCGTGTGCCTGCACCGTCACCCAATACCGCGTAAAGCGCCGTACTTTCACCGGCAGGCTCACTTCCAGCAGGTCGAGAATGCGTTCGCTGTCATCCAGCGGGTAGCTGCCCGAGATCAGCAGGTTGGCCACCTGTGGGTCGCAATTGACCTGGCCACGACGATAACGGCCCAGTTCGCCGAGGAAATCTTCCAGGCGCATGTGGGATGCGACCAGCATGCCGTCGGCCCAGGCGCCGCTGTTGGCGTCGGTGGGGCGCGGGGTGTCCCAGCCTTTGCGGGTGAAGTTGACCTGCCTCGCAGCCTCGACCGTCAGCGGCAGGCCGCTGTAGGTGTTGGGCATCACCTCGGCGCGGCCATCGAAGACCGTCAGTTGGGTGTGATCGTTGAACTGGCGCACATTCAAGCGCGCCGCCTGGCTGGTGAGCAGGCCCTGGCCGGTCAGGACATTCAGCGGCGTATTGCCTGCGAGGCTGGTCAGCAGGATCTCGCCTTCAAGCAGGCGGATCAGCCGCTGCCGGCCATCGAAATGCACGTCTACCGCGCTGCCGGTATTGAGCTGCAATTGGCTGCCATCGGCCAATTGCACCTTGCGACGCTGGCCGACGGGGCTGCGATAGTCGGCGGTCAGCGGCGGCAGGATATGTTGCTGGCGCAGGCTCCAGGCGGCGGCCGAACCGGCACCGAGGACCAGCAGTAACTTGAGGGCCTGGCGGCGGCTGGTGGAGGTCGGCGCATTCAATGCGGCATGGGCCAGGGGCGAGGGCATGCCGCGCAGGCGCTGATTCACGCGCTGCATATGGTCCCACGCGCGCTGGTGTTCGCTGTGGGCGTTCAGCCATTGCTGCCAGGCCGCTTGCTGGCGAGGGTTGAGCGCGCCTTGCTGCATTTCCATCAGCCAGTGCACGGCTTGTTCGGCGACTTGAGTGGAAAAATTCATAGGGCGAAATAGCAGCGCATGGCCGCTTTGTTCAGGTGGCGTTTGACGGTGGCGATGGAGATGCCCAGTTCAGCGCCGATTTGTGCGTAGGTCAGGCCATCCAGCTGGGCCAGCAGGAAAGCGCGTTTGACCTGCACGGGCAGGCCGTCGAGCAGCTGATCCAGCTCCACCAGGGTTTGCAGGATGATTGCGCGTTCTTCTTCCGACGGCGCGACGTGCTCGGGCATGTGCGCCAAGGCGTCGAGGTAGGCGCGTTCCAGGTCCTGGCGGCGGTAGAAGTTGAACAGCACGCGCTTGGCGACGGTGGTGAGAAACGCACGGGGCTCGATCAACGGGGGCGTTTCCCGTGCGGTGAGTACGCGAATGAAGGTGTCCTGTGCCAGGTCGGCGGCACTTTCCGGGCAGCCGAGCTTGCGTCGCAACCAGCCGGTGAGCCAGCGGTGGTGGTCGTTGTACAAAACTTCGACGGTGTTGGACGGGCTCAACGGGGACACTCCACAAGCATCGCCATGCTTTAGAGAACAAGAATTGTTCGCATTGTAGGGTGCGTGAGCGGCTTCGGCAATCCACCTGCGCAGGTGATTCATCCGTTCTGTTTTGCTTATGAGAATATTTATCATTAATATTGCGTACTGATGAACCTGGCGCTTCCCGCATGAAAAGCAAAACCTCGCTGCCTGTCTCCTATCGTCTTGCTGTGACCTCGCGCGTGCTGGCTGCCGTGGTGGGGGGGTACCTGATGGCTTCCCTGGCCAGTATCTGCCTGGCGCTGTGGGTGCCTATTTCCCGTGCTGACGCAGTGATCACCGGGATGATGAGTTCGTTCGTGTTCTATCTGCTGGCCGTGCTCTGGTGTTTCGCCTGCCGCAGTGCCGCGCGCGCCTGGTTGGGTGTGATGCTGCCGAGCGCGGCTTTCGCCACGTTGGCGGGTGTGGGGTTCTGGATGGCACGCACATGAAAGAGGGCTTTCGCCAGGCCATGGCTTGGCTGCACACCTGGGCTGGGCTGATCTTTGGCTGGCTGCTGTTTGCGATTTTCCTGACCGGCACCTTGGCGTATTTCAAGGACGAAATCAGTCATTGGATGCAGCCTGAAGTACAGGCCCATCCGCTCGACGACACGCGCAGCCTCACGGTGGCACAGGCGTATCTGCAGCAGCAGGCACCGAATGCCGCGCGCTGGTTCATCACCTTGCCCGACAGCCGCGATCCTGGCCTGTCGGTGATGTGGCAAGACAAGGTCGACCCCGGCAAACGCGGTAATTTCATCCAGAAAACCCTCGACCCAGTCAGCGGCCAGGCCGTGCAGGCCCGTGAAAGCATGGGCGGCGAGTTCTTCTATCGCTTCCATTTCCAGCTGCAGATGCCTCACCCGTGGGGCCGTTGGCTGTCGACCATTGCCGCGATGGTGATGTTTGTCGCGCTGATCACCGGCATCATTACCCATAAGAAAATCTTCAAGGACTTCTTCACCTTCCGCCCCCGCAAAGGCCAACGCTCCTGGCTCGACGGGCATAATGCGGTGGGCGTGCTGGTGCTGCCATTCCATTTGATGATTACCTACAGCAGCCTGGTGATCTTCATGAGCATGGTGATGCCGGCGCCGATCCTGGCTTCTTATGGCAACGACACCCGCGCCTTTTTCAGCGAGGTGTTCCCCAATACCAACAACGCGCCGGCCTTGGGCCAGCCAGGCACATTGCGGCCGCTGGTGCCGATGTACGAACAGGCACGGGCGCAGTGGGACGGTGGGCATGTGGGGCGCGTGGCGGTGAATAATCCCAGCGATGTAAACGCCTCGGTCAATGTGTTCCGCGCAGGTTCCGACAGCGTGGTGCACGATTTCGGCAGCACCGTTTCCTTCAACGGCAGCACCGGTGAGCTCTTGCGGGTGAGTGGCGAGCAGTCACTGCCGGCGGCCATCGGCGGCAGTTTCTACGGCCTGCACATGGGCCATTTCGCCGGCCCGGTCCTGCGCTGGTTGTACTTTATCTGTGGCTTGGCGGGCACGGCGATGATCGGCACCGGGCTGGTGATCTGGCTCGGCAAACGCCAGCTCAAACACGCTAAAGCCGCGGTCATGCCGTTTGAATTGCGCTTGGTGGAAGTACTCAACATCGCCAGCATGTCCGGGCTGATGATCGCCATCGCGGTGTTTTTCTGGGCAAACCGTCTGCTACCGGTGAGCTTCGCAGAGCGTTCTGACTGGGAAGTGCAAACCTTCTTTATCGCCTGGGGCCTGAGCCTGTTGCACGCCATCCTGCGGCGCGGGCGACAGGGTTGGGTCGAGCAGTTAAGCGTCGGCGCGCTGCTGTTTATCGCCATTCCGCTGCTCAATGCGTTGACGACCTCGCACCACCTTGGCGTTTCGCTGGCCACCGGCGATTGGGCCATGGCCGGCTTCGACCTGACCTGCCTGGCCAGCGGAGTGTTTCTCGCCTGGGCCGCCTGGAAGATGCAGCATCGCACCGCGCCTGCGCCCAAGGCTGAACGCGCACGCCCGTTGACGCTCAAGCAGGAGACCAACTGAATGCTGCTCGCTCTGCTGATGTGCTACGCCGGGTTCACGGCACTGTGCTTGTCCACTGACCGTCACCACGGCGAACTGCTGCACAGCAAACCCTCGCCCCGGCGGCGCCTGGGGTTGCGTGTGACCGGCTGGTTGCTGCTGACGCTGTCGATCTGGCCGGCGGTGAGTGTCGTCGGTTGGGGGCAGGGCCTGGTGGAATGGTGCGCCGTGTTGATGCTCAGCGCGCTGCTGTTGGTGCTGTTGTTGCCGTATCGGCCAAGGCTGGCCTTGATCCTGGCAGGCATCGGCCTGCTGGCCAGCCCGGTTGCGGCGTTTGCCATCCTTTGAGCCCACCTTGATGATCAGCACCCCACCCGAATCCCAGGACAGCCAGCACGCTGACGCGGCCGGTGGACGTGCGCATTTCCTGCAGGTGTTCTTGTCCCAGCGTTCGCAGATGGAGGCCCTGGTAAGTCGACGCGTGGGGTGCCGCGCCACGGCGGCTGACCTGGTGCAGGACCTGTTCCTGCGCTTCTGGCGCCGGCCGCTGGTACAGGTTGAAGAACTCAGCACCTACCTGTTGCGCTGCGCCGGCAACATCGCTATCGACCACCTGCGCAGCGAAGGCGCACGGGTGCGCAGCAGCGAAGGCTGGCTGCCCGAACAGCAAGACAACCAGGGCTCCGAACCCCAGGCGGCGCTGGAGGCAGGCAACGATCTGCGCCACGTCGAAGCGGCCCTGCGCAGCTTGCCCGAGCGTACGCGGCAGATTTTCCTGCTCAACCGCATCCACGGCCGCAAGTACGCCGAAATCGCCAAGGCCATGGGCCTGTCCCAAAGTGCCGTGGAAAAACATATGATGCGTGCCCTCGAAGCCTGCAAAGCCAGCCTTCGCGAACCTTCATCCCCCCGCACGCCAGGGAAAGCACCGTGAACGTCACCCCCACGCCCGCCCAGGAGCAAGCCGCACTGGCCTGGCTGAGCCTGCTGCACGACCAGCCCAGCAGCGGCGACCAGGCTACGTTCAGCCAGTGGCTGCGGGCCGACCCTGCGCACGTCGCGGCCTATTCCCAGGCGCAGGTGCTGTGGGAGTTGAGCGAAGTACCGGCGCGCAAGTTGGCGGGCGAGGAGGCGTTGGCATTGCAGGGCTACCTTAATGCCATGCATGCCTCGAAGCGTTCGCGGGTGGTGCGCTGGTCCGGGGCGCTGGCGATGGCCGCGTGCCTGGTGGTGATGGTGTCGATGGGCGCCGGTTGGCAGCCGTCGCGCTGGGTCGATGACTTTGGCGCGGACTATGTGACGGCGCCCGGAGAAATCAAAACCGTCACCCTGGCCGACAAGTCCCAAATCACCCTCGATGCCGACAGCGCCATTGCTGTGGATTTCAACCATGGCGAACGGCATATCCAACTGCGTCGGGGCGCGGGTTTTTTCAGCGTGACCCACACCGGTGAGTCCTTCGTCGTGGCGGCGGGCAGTGGCGAAGCGCGGGTGCTGGGCACACAGTTTGAAGTCCGTCTGCAACCGGCAGGCGCCCAGGTAACGGTGTTGTCCGGGCGGGTTGGCGTGACGCCGTCAACGCAGGGCCAGCAGCAGATTCTTACGGCGGGCCAGCAAGTGGCCTACACCGATGGCATCGCCGATCAGATGCACGCGGTCGACAGCGAATCACGCCTGGCCTGGCGCGACGGCTGGCTCAACTACTACAAGGCGCCGCTGGCCGACGTGGTCAAGGACCTGGAGCGTTATTACCCTGGTCGCATCCTGTTGCTCAATGACGAGATGGGCGCCAAGCGCGTCAGCGGCAGCTTCCCGAGCCAGGATCCGCAGGCGGTGCTGAATGCATTGCAGGCGGTACTGGGTTTTGAACAGCACCATGTGCTGGGGCGAATGATCGTGGTGCGCTGATTACTTCAGCGCCGCCATGATTTTCTCCGGGCTGTAGTCGCGAATCAGCGTGCCGTTCACGTCCACGAACGGAATCCCGCCGCCGCCCAGCGCCTCGTACGCCTTGCGCGCCTGGGCGTCCTTCTCGATATCGAACGCCTGGTAGGGAATGCCTTTCTGGTCCAGGAACCGGCGGATCTGTTTGCAGTACCCACACCATTCGGTGGAATAGAGCACCACGCGCGCCGACATGCGCACGTGCTCCGGCACCCCTTGCGAGGGGTTGAACACCCGCTCGATCTTGCCCCAGTTCTGGATCACCACCACGACCAGCAACACCAGCAGGACTTTCTTGAAAACCCCGCTCAGCATCAGTTGCGGCGCTTGAGCTGATCGGTCAGTTGGGTTGGCAGGCCCTTGATGATCAAGGTGCCGGCGGCTTCGTCGTACTCGATCTTGTCGCCCAGCAGGTGCGCTTCAAAGCTGATGGACAAGCCCTCGGCGCGGCCGGTGAAGCGGCGGAACTGGTTGAGGGTACGCTTATCGGCAGGGATTTCCGGCGACAGGCCGTAGTCCTTGTTGCGGATATGGTCGTAGAAGGCTTTTGGCCGATCTTCATCGATCAATCCGGAGAGCTCTTCCAGGCCCATCGGTTCACCGAGCTTGGCCTGGCTGCTGGCGTAGTCCACCAGGGTCTTGGTTTTCTCGCGGGCGGACTCGTCCGGCAGGTCTTCGCTTTCGACGAAGTCGCTGAAGGCCTTGAGCAGGGTGCGGGTCTCGCCCGGGCCGTCGACGCCTTCCTGGCAGCCGATGAAGTCGCGGAAGTATTCCGAAACCTTCTTGCCGTTCTTGCCCTTGATAAAGGAAATGTACTGCTTGGACTGCTTGTTGTTCTGCCACTCGGACACGTTGATGCGTGCCGCCAGGTGCAGTTGACCGAGGTCCAGGTGACGCGAGGGGGTCACATCCAGCTCGTCGGTCACCGCCACGCCTTCGCTGTGGTGCAGCAGGGCGATGGCCAGGTAGTCGGTCATGCCCTGTTGATAGTGGGCAAACAGCACGTGGCCGCCGGTGGAGAGGTTGGACTCTTCCATCAGCTTCTGCAGGTGCTCGACAGCGGTGCGGCTGAAGGTGGTGAAATCCTGCCCACCCTCGAAATACTCCTTCAACCAGCCGCTGAACGGGTGCGCACCGGACTCGGCATGGAAGAAACCCCAGGCCTTGCCTTGTTTGGCGTTGTAGCTCTCGTTGAGGTCGGCAAGCATGTTCTCGATGGCGGCCGACTCGGCAAGCTCGGAGTCGCGGGCATGGAGAACTGCAGGTGTGCCGTCGGGTTTTTTGTCGATCAGGTGGACGATGCAGTGACGGATCGGCATAGGCTTCTCGGCTGGTTGATAGGGGAGCGGTTGGCCTCCCCGAAAAGTCGCCAAGTGTACCGCACCATTGGCCAAGACGTGCTTCGAAGGGTGTTTCGAGCACCCTCCGACGGGCCATATGCCTTTTTTTCACGGTTTAGAGCGATAAAGCTGACCAAATGGGTAGGTAGAAGCGGATATTTCCCCGTCTCTGTGCTAGTTTTGCCCCGTCTTACGCCAAGTCTCGGCGATAAGCGTGCATTCAGCATCTGTCAGGTCGAACCAATCCCCGTTTCAAGCATCTATAACCCCGATCTCCGTGGTTATAGCCGGGGGTGCCAGGCCATGACGGTCGGGCTCGACGGCTGACACTGCACTCTGCAATCCATATGAATTTGATAGGGAAGGAACACCACAATGGCTATTACTAAAGACCAACTGATCGCTGACCTGGCTGAAGCAGTAGACGCACCGAAAACTACCGTGCGCGCTCTGCTGGACCAACTGAGCCAAGTTGTTGCTGACCAGCTGGAAAACGGCGGCGAAATCACTCTGCCAGGCGTTGGCAAACTGAAAGTGACCGAGCGTCCTGCCCGTACTGGCCGTAACCCTTCGACTGGCGCTGCCATCGAAATCGCTGCCAAGAAAGTTATCAAGCTGGTTGTGGCCAAAGGCCTGACCGACGCTGTTAACAAGTAAGACGCAGCAAAAAAACCGTGCTCCGGAGCGATCCGGGCACGGTTTTTTGTTGCCTGCGATTTACTGTAGTTGCGGGGTTACTGTGGCGAGGGAGCTTGCTCCCGCTGGGCTGCGCAGCGGCCCCAAAAGTCTGGGAGCGGGAGCAAGCTCCCTCGCCACAATGGATCAGTCGCGCACCCAGCGCTGGCGCCAGATCTGCTGCTCGTTCTTGGTCTGGAAGGTCCAGGCCACGAAACGGCTTTGCTTCTGGCCCTGGGACATTTCCACCACTTGGCTTTCCAGCACGCCGGCTTTTTTCAGGGCTGTCTCGATAGCGGGCAAGTTTGACGCTTTTGACACCAAGGTGCTGAACCACAACACCTTGTGGGCAAAATGCGCGCTCTCGGCAATCAGCTGCGTCACAAAGCGCGCTTCGCCGCCTTCACACCACAGTTCAGCTGATTGGCCGCCGAAGTTCAGCACCGGCAACTTGCGCTTGGGGTCGGCTTTGCCCAGGGCGCGCCACTTGCGCTCGCTGCCCTTGGTCGCTTCGTCCATGGACGCATGGAACGGCGGATTGCACATGGTCAGGTCAAAGCGCTCACCCGGCTCCAGCAGGCTCAGCAGGATCTGCTTGGGGTTGGTCTGCTGGCGCAGTTGGATGACTTTGCTCAGGTCATTGGACTGCACGATTGCCTTGGCGGCGGCCACGGCGATAGGGTCGACCTCCGAGCCGAGGAAGTTCCAGCGGTACTCCATGTAGCCAATCAGCGGGTAGACGCAGTTGGCGCCCATGCCAATGTCCAGCACCTTGACGATCGAACCGCGTGGGATCTTGCCGTCATTGACGCTGGCCAGCAGGTCGGCGAGGAAGTGCACGTAGTCGGCACGCCCCGGTACCGGTGGGCACAGGTAATCGGCCGGGATGTCCCAATGCTGGATGCCATAGAACGACTTGAGCAACGCTCGGTTGAACACCCGCACCGCGTCCGGGCTGGCGAAGTCGATGCTTTCCTTGCCGTACGGGTTGATGATCACGAATTGCGCCAGTTCCGGCGTGGTCTTGATCAGTGCCTGGAAGTCGTAACGGCCTGTGTGGCGGTTGCGCGGGTGCAGGGTGGCCTCTTTACGCGGCACGACGGGTTTGGCCGTGGTTGCGGTTTTAGGCTTCTTGCGCTGAGGTTTTGGCGTGCTGGGGGCGGTCATGATGATTCTGGTGTTGGCTCAAAGTGGTGGGCATTGTCACACATCCTGAGCCTGTCCCGGTCAAATGTGGGAGGGGGCTTGCTCCCGATTGCGGTGGACCCGCCAGTTCATAGGTCGCTGATACACCGCTATCGGGGGCAAGCCCCCACCCACATTGACTGTATTGTCAGCCTGGCATTGGGAGTCTCCAGGCAAAAAAAGAGGCCCGAAGGCCTAATGCAAGTCAGTTAAGGGCAAACACTGTACCTGTGGCGAGGGAGCTTGCTCCCGTTGGACTGCGCAGCAGTCCCAGTCTTTTGAAACAAAGAGCTGGGGCCGCTTCGCGGCCCAGCGGGAGCAAGCTCCCTCGCCACAGGTTATTTTTACCCTTTCCACGTCTTAACTGACTGGCATTAGGCCTGAAGGCCTCTTTCTTAAACGCGGTCCACCTTACAGGCTGGAAATCCGCGCATGTTGCTCCGCCAGCTTGCCCAAGGCCTGTTCAGCCTCGGCCAACTTGGCGCGTTCCTTGTCGATCACTTCCGCCGGCGCCTTGTCGACGAACGCCGCGTTGGACAGCTTGCCGCCCACGCGTTGCACTTCGCCTTGCAGGCGGGCGATTTCCTTGTCGAGACGGGCCAGTTCCGCACCCTTGTCGATCAGGCCAGCCATCGGCACCAGCACTTCCATGTCGCCGACCAGTGCGGTAGCAGACAGTGGTGCGTCTTCGCCGGCCGCCAATACGGTGATCGACTCCAGCTTCGCCAGCTTTTTGAGCAGTGCGTCATTCTCGCTGAGACGACGCTGGTCCTCGGCACTGGCGTTCTTCACGAACACCGCCAGTGGCTTGCCCGGCCCGATGTTCATCTCGGCGCGGATGTTGCGCGTGCCGAGCATCAGGGTCTTGAGCCATTCGATATCGCTTTCGGCGGCCTCGTCGATGCGCGCTTCGTTGGCCACCGGCCAAGGTTGCAGCATGATGGTCTTGCCTTCGATACCGGCCAGTGGCGCCAGACGCTGCCAGATTTCTTCGGTGATGAACGGCATGAACGGATGCGCCAGGCGCAGCGCCACTTCGAGCACGCGTACCAGGGTACGGCGAGTGCCGCGCTGGCGTTCAACCGGCGCGTTTTCGTCCCACAGCACGGGCTTGGACAGTTCCAGGTACCAGTCGCAATACTGGTTCCAGATGAACTCGTACAAGGCCTGTGCAGCCAGGTCGAAACGGAACTGGTCGAGCTGGCGGGTCACTTCGGCTTCGGTGCGTTGCAGCTGCGAGATGATCCAGCGGTCGGCCAGGCTCAACTCATAGGCTTCGCCGTTCTGGCCGCAGTCTTCGCCTTTATCCAGCACGTAGCGCGCGGCGTTCCAGATCTTGTTGCAGAAGTTGCGATAGCCTTCGACGCGGCCCATGTCGAACTTGATGTCGCGACCGGTGGACGCCAGCGAGCAGAAGGTAAAGCGCAGGGCGTCGGTGCCATAGCTGGCGATACCGTCGGCGAACTCGTCGCGGGTCTGCTTCTCGATCTTCTTCGCCAGTTTCGGTTGCATCAGGCCCGAGGTGCGTTTCTGCACCAGGGTTTCCAGGTCGATGCCGTCGATGATGTCCAGCGGGTCCAGGACGTTGCCCTTGGACTTGGACATCTTCTGGCCCTGGCCATCACGCACCAGGCCGTGCACGTACACGGTCTTGAACGGTACCTGCGGGGTGCCGTCCTCGTTCTTCACCAAGTGCATGGTCAGCATGATCATCCGGGCAACCCAGAAGAAAATGATGTCGAAGCCGGTGACCAGCACGTCGGTGGAGTGGAATTTCTTCAGGAATTCGGTCTGCTGCGGCCAGCCCAGGGTGGAGAAGGTCCAGAGGCCCGAACTGAACCAGGTGTCCAGTACGTCGTTGTCCTGTTGCAGCGCAACGTCCGCCCCCAGGTTGTGCTTGGCGCGCACTTCGGCTTCGTCGCGGCCGACGTAGACCTTGCCCGACTCGTCGTACCAGGCCGGAATGCGATGGCCCCACCATAGCTGACGGCTGATGCACCAATCCTGGATGTCGCGCATCCATGAGAAATACATGTTTTCGTACTGCTTGGGCACGAACTGGATACGGCCGTCTTCCACGGCGGCAATGGCAGGTTCTGCCAGTGGCTTGGTAGACACGTACCACTGGTCGGTCAGCCACGGCTCGATCACGGTGCCGGAGCGGTCGCCCTTCGGCACTTTCAGGCCGTGGTCGTCAACGCTGACCAGCAAACCGGCGGCGTCGAAGGCGGCAACGATCTGCTTGCGCGCTTCAAAGCGGTCAAGGCCGGCGTATTCAGCCGGGATCTTGCCGTCGATGCTGTCGTTCAGCGTGCCGTCCAGGTTGAACACCTGGCAGGCCGGCAGAACGGCGGCATTCTTGTCGAAGATGTTCAGCAGCGGCAGGTTGTGGCGCTTGCCGACTTCGTAGTCGTTGAAATCGTGGGCCGGTGTGATTTTCACGCAGCCGGTGCCGAATTCAGGGTCGCAGTAGTCGTCCGCGATAATCGGGATGCGGCGGCCCACCAGCGGCAGCTCGACAAACTTTCCGATCAGCGCCTGGTAGCGTTCGTCGTTCGGGTTAACGGCTACGGCGGCGTCGCCGAGCATGGTTTCCGGGCGCGTGGTGGCGACGATCAGGTAGTCGTTGCCTTCAGCGGTCTTGGCGCCGTCGGCCAGCGGGTACTTGAGGTTCCACAGGAAGCCTTTCTCGTCGTGGTTTTCCACTTCGAGGTCGGAAATCGCCGTGTGCAACTTGGTGTCCCAGTTGACCAGGCGCTTGCCGCGATAGATCAGGCCGTCTTCATGCAGGCGCACGAAGGCCTCTTTCACGGCTTCCGACAAGCCGTCGTCCATGGTGAAGCGCTCGCGGCTCCAGTCCACGGACGAGCCCAGGCGGCGGATCTGACGGCTGATATTGCCGCCGGACTGGTCTTTCCATTCCCAGATCTTTTCCAGGAATTTCTCGCGACCCAGATCATGACGGCTCTGGCCGGTGGCTTCGAGTTGGCGTTCCACGAGCATCTGGGTGGCGATGCCAGCGTGGTCGGTGCCCGGCTGCCACAGGGTGTTGCGGCCCTGCATGCGGCGGAAACGGATCAACGCATCCATGATCGCATTGTTGAAGCCGTGGCCCATGTGCAGGCTGCCAGTGACGTTCGGTGGCGGAATCATGATGGTGTAGGAATCGCCCGCGCCTTGCGGGGCGAAATAATTCTCGGATTCCCAGGTGTTGTACCAGGAAGTTTCGATAGCGTGCGGCTGGTAGGTCTTATCCATGCGCGGCGGGACCCTAGTTGGCATTTATTCAGGAAAGCCGGCAAGTATAACGGGGGCGGACGAGGAGGGCGAGTTGAAGACGGGCTTAAGGCTGATGCAAGACTAATGGGGGAGGGGCTTGTGGTGGTGAGGGGGCTTTTCCCCCGACGGGCTTACCGAAAAACCAAGGGGACTGCTTCGCAGTCCAGCGCGGGGCAAGCCCGCTCACCACAGCAAGCCCGTTCACCACACAGCAAGCCTGCTCACAACAGCAAGCCTGCTCACCACAGCGAGCCCCACAGGGGATTTTGGTGTGGTTTAAGACTGGTACTGGCTAAGCAACCGCTCCATCCGCGCATCCAACCGACGCTTGATCTCGGTTTCGATATGCGGGGCAAAGTCGTCGATCACGTCTTGCATGATCAGTTGCGCGGCGGCGCGCAGTTCGTTGTCCAGGTGCAGCAGCAGGGCGTCGGGGCCTTTTTCGGCCGTTGCAGGGGCGGCGGCCTTGACCACCGGCGCCGGCTCGACCGGCTTGCCACCGACCATATCGAATAACAGCGGAATCTGCGGCTCGCCCTCGGCGGGCTCGGTCAACAGCGGCGGCTGCACGTTATCATCACCCAGCAACTGACGGATCGACTCCAGGTCGTCCAGCAGGTGGTCGTCTTTTTTTAGAGGGTTTGGCGTGTCCATCATTTACTCAAAGTCGTTGTAGCCGGTGATCCTGCAGAGGATAGCCCTGTTCGCGGTAGAAACGGAAACTCTCCCGCGCGGCCTGACGAATAGCCGGATCCTCCACCACCACTTCCGCCACACGGGCGAATGCCTTGGCGAACGGCGGCACTTTCAGGTCCAGGTTGACCAGCAGGTCGTGGTGATCGCCGCAACTGTCGCCTAAACCCAGCACTACCAGGCCTTCAGGTTCAGACTCGGCGGGGCCGTGGGGCACGAAGCTTTCGCCCTTGAAACGCCACAGGCGGGCATCCAGCTCGTCGCGCTGGGCGGCATCGCTGCAATGCAGGTAGATGCGGTGGCCCATGCGCCAGGCTTTTTCGGTGAGTTTGCAGGCAAAGTCCAGGCGCGCGAGCGGGTCGGCGCTGGGCAATATATAGAAGTCGACTTGGGTCATTGCGGTTCCTGGGCGGCCTCAACAAGGGTAAAAGGCAGCTTGTTGTGGCGAGCAAGCGTGCTTGCGCTGGGGGGCGAAGCGCCCCCAAAAAGCTGGGGACTGCTGCGCAGTCCAGCGGGAGCAAGCGCCCTCGCCACATCAAGCCCGCTCCGACCGGGTTAGGCCTTGGCGCGATCCAGCAGGTATTGGGTCAGCAGGGGCACCGGGCGGCCGGTGGCGCCCTTGTCCTTGCCGCCGCTGGTCCAGGCCGTGCCGGCGATGTCCAGGTGCGCCCAGTTGAAGTTCTTGGCAAAGCGCGACAGGAAGCAGGCAGCGGTGATGGTGCCGGCTTTCGGGCCACCGATGTTGGCGATGTCGGCGAACGGGCTGTCCAGCTGTTCCTGGTACTCATCGAACAGCGGCAGTTGCCAGGCGCGGTCGTCGGCGGCCTTGCCGGCGCTGAGCAGTTGCTCGATCAGCTCATCGCTGTTACCCAGCAGGCCCGACGTGTGGGAGCCCAGGGCGACGATGCAGGCACCGGTCAGGGTGGCGATGTCGATCACGGCCTGCGGCTTGAAGCGCTCGGCGTAGGTCAGGGCATCGCACAGCACCAGGCGGCCTTCGGCGTCGGTGTTGAGGATTTCGACGGTCTGGCCGCTCAGGGTGGTGACGATATCGCCTGGACGGGTCGCGCCGCCGCTCGGCATGTTCTCGGCGCAGGCCAGGATGCACACCAGGTTGATCGGCAGCTTGAGTTCCAGCACGGCGCGCAGGGTGCCGAACACGCTGGCGGCGCCGCCCATGTCGTACTTCATTTCGTCCATGCCCAGGCCCGGCTTGAGGCTGATGCCGCCGGTGTCGAAGGTGATGCCTTTGCCGACCAGGGCGTAAGGCTTCTCGGACTTCTTACCGCCGTTGTATTGCATCACGATCAGGCGTGGCGGCTGGTCGCTGCCTTGGCCCACGGCATAGAACGAGCCCATGCCCAGTTCCTTGATCTTCTTCTCGTCCAGCACTTCGACTTTCAAGCCCTTGAACTCTTTGCCCAGCGCCTTGGCCTGTTCGCCCAGGAACGTCGGGTGGCAGATGTTCGGTGGCAGGTTGCCCAGGTCGCGGGTAAAGGACATGCCGTTGGCGATGGCCTGCGCGTGGGTCACGGCGCGCTCGACTTCAGCCTGGGCAGCCTTGATGGTCAGCAGGGTGATTTTCTTCAGCGCACGCGGTTCGGCTTTCTGGCTCTTGAACTCGTCGAAAATATAGCCGCCGTCCACCAGGGTTTCAGCCAGCAGTCGGGTCTTGCCGTAGCTGTCACGGCCTTTTACAACGATTTCATCGAGGGCCAGCGTCGCATCGCTGCCGCCCAGGCCCTTGAGGGTCGTGAGGATGCCGCTGATGATCTTGCGGAACGGGCGGTCGCCCAGTTCGGCCTCTTTGCCCACGCCGACCAGCAACACGCGCTCGGCCTTGAGGTTGGGCAGGCTTTGCAGCAGCAGGCTCTGGCCGACTTTGCCGGCCAGGTCGCCGCGCTTGAGCACCGCGCTGATGGCGCCGCCGCTGAGTTCGTCGAGTTGCTTGGCGGCAACGCCGAGCTTGCGGCCTTCGCCGATGGCGACCACGAGGGTGGCGGTTTTCAACGTTTCGGGGCTAACGCTTTTTACAACCAATTCCATTTTCGGGTCCCTTATAAAGGTCTGTTAGCCAAGAGTCTGTACTCCGGCTTTAATACCAGGCAGCTGTGTAAACCGCCGGTGACAAAGGCCGCAGTTTGAACCTCGCCGACGGAGCCTGACAACCCTTGCCACCTGCTTTGTGCATGTGCATGAGGTTGCGCAGTGACAGGCGCGGTCAATCACAGGATAATGCGCCATCTTTTTAGCCGGCCCTGTGTCAATGGGCTGACTCGGTATGCTTGCTTGTTTGGCCGCCTTAGCCTGACAACCCTGGAGTGTCTGGTTTGATCGTCTTCCGTTATCTGTCCCGCGAAGTCCTGTTGACCCTGAGTGCCGTGAGTGCGGTATTGCTGGTCATCATCATGAGTGGTCGTTTCGTCAAATACCTGGCCCAGGCTGCCTCCGGCGCCCTCGATCCGGGCTCGCTGTTCCTGATCATGGGCTTTCGCCTGCCGGGTTTCCTGCAGCTGATCCTGCCGTTGGGTCTGTTCCTCGGGATCCTGCTGGCCTACGGCCGGCTGTACCTCGAAAGCGAGATGACCGTGCTCTCGGCCACCGGCATGAGCCAGCAGCGTCTGCTGGGCATGACCATGATCCCGGCCGCCGGCGTCGCGCTGATCGTGGCCTGGCTGAGCCTGAGCCTGGCCCCTCAGGGCGCCATGCAGTTCCAGTTGGTGCTGAACAAACAGGACGCGATGACTGAGTTCGACACCCTCGAACCCGGCCGCTTCCAGGCACTCAATGACGGTTCACGGGTGACCTACACCGAAACGCTGACCGACGACCGCGCCAACCTGGGCGGTGTGTTCATCTCCGAGAAGCGTCTGGGCCAAGACAAGAAAGACCGTGGTATTTCCGTGCTGGTGGCTGATTCAGGTCGCCAGGAAGTGCGTCCTGACGGCAGCCGCTACCTGATCCTGGAAAATGGCTATCGTTACGATGGCAGCCCAGGCATGGCGGATTATCGCGCGATCAAGTACGACACCTATGGCGTGATGCTGGCTCGCCCGGACATCAGCGATGAAGTCACCGACCGCGATGCCATTCCGACGATGGACCTGTTCGGCAGCAACGAACTGCGTTCTATCGCCCAGTTGCAGTGGCGCTTATCCTTGCCTCTGTTGGTGTTTATCGTGACCTTGATGGCTGTTCCGTTGGCCCGTGTCAACCCGCGCCAAGGCCGTTTCCTCAAGCTGTTGCCCGCGATCCTGTTGTACATGGCTTATCTGACGATGCTGATCTCTGCCCATGGGGCGGTAGAGAAAGGCAAGCTGTCGCCGACCCTGGGCTTGTGGTGGGTGCACGGGATCTTCCTGGCAATCGGCCTGGGGCTGCTTTATTGGGAACCTATACGTTTGAAAATGAAGAGCCGTCGTGGCCAGAAGGAGTTGGCTCGTGGCTAAGCTCGATCGCTACATTGGTAGCAGCGTACTGATCGCCATCCTGGCGGTACTGGGCATCATCCTGGGCTTGGCCTCGTTGTTCGCCTTCATCGATGAAGTCGGCAACGTCAGCGACACCTACACGGTGTGGGATGTGCTGAGCTACGTGGCCCTTACCGCGCCGCGCCGTCTCTACGACATGATGCCGATGGCCGCGCTGATCGGTTGCCTGATCGGCCTGGGTAGCCTGGCCAGTAGCAGTGAACTGACCATCATGCGCGCCGCCGGCGTGTCCATTGGGCGTATCGTCTGGGCCGTGATGAAACCCATGCTGCTGCTGATGGCCTGCAGCGTGCTGATCGGCGAATACGTGGCGCCACCGGCCGAAACCACCGCCCAGGCCAACCGCGCCCTGGCGCAGGGGTCGGGCGATGCGCAAAGTTCCAAGCACGGCCTGTGGCACCGCCAGGGTGAAGAGTTCATCCACATCAACGCCGTGCAGCCAGGCGGCCTGTTGATTGGTGTGACGCGCTACACCTTTGACAAAGAACGTCACTTGCTGGAGTCGAGCTTCGCCAAACGTGCGCAATACAGTGGCGAAAAATGGCAACTGAGCGACGTCACCACCACGTACTTCCGCAATATTGGCCAAGGCACCAACGCCCGTACCGAAGTGATCAACGTGCCGAGCGAAGAGTGGGATATCGCCCTCAAGCCGGAACTCTTGAATACCGTGGTGATGATCCCGGAAAGCCTGCCGATCTCGGGGCTGTGGAGCTATATCCACTACCTCAAGGACCAGGGCCTGAACAACGGCCGCTACTGGCTGGCATTTTGGGTCAAGGTGTTGCAACCGGTGGTCACTGCGGCGCTGGTGCTGATGGCGATTTCGTTCATCTTCGGCCCGTTGCGTTCGGTAACCCTGGGTCAACGCGTGTTTACCGGCGTGCTGGTGGGCTTCACCTTCCGCATCGCCCAGGACCTGCTGGGCCCGTCGAGCCTGGTGTTTGGTTTCTCGCCGCTGTTTGCGGTGTTGGTGCCGACCGCTATCTGCGCCCTGGCCGGGTTCTGGCTGCTGCGCCGGGCGGGCTAGCCGCGCGCTTATGAACAAAAAATGCCCCGGTCGAGAGATCGGGGCATTTTTGTTCTGGTCAGCAAAGATGACGCCTGGCCTGAGCATCAGGTACAATTCCCGGCTATTTTTCAGCGGGCAATCTGCCTGCAGCCTTTTTGAGTGTTGATCCGTGAGTGATTTGAGTCATATCCGCAATTTCTCCATCATCGCCCACATTGACCATGGTAAGTCGACGCTGGCCGATCGATTCATCCAGATGTGCGGCGGCCTTGCCGAGCGTGAAATGGAAGCCCAGGTACTGGATTCCATGGACCTCGAACGCGAGCGCGGGATCACCATCAAGGCCCACAGCGTGACCCTGTACTACACCGCCAAAGACGGTATCAAGTACCAACTGAACTTCATTGACACCCCGGGCCACGTCGACTTCACCTATGAAGTCAGCCGTTCCCTGGCGGCCTGCGAAGGTGCGTTGCTGGTGGTGGACGCGGGCCAGGGCGTTGAAGCCCAGTCCGTGGCCAACTGCTACACCGCCATCGAGCAAGGCCTGGAAGTGATGCCGGTGCTGAACAAGATCGACCTGCCACAGGCCGATCCGGACCGCGTCAAAGAAGAAATCGAAAAAATCATCGGCATTGACGCCACCGACGCCGTCGAGTGCAGCGCCAAGACCGGCCTGGGCGTCGACGAAGTGCTCGAGCGCCTGGTCAAGACCATTCCCGCCCCCACCGGCAACTACGAAGATCCGCTGCAAGCGTTGATCATCGACTCCTGGTTCGACAACTACCTGGGCGTTGTTTCCCTGGTACGCGTGCGCCATGGCCGTGTGAAAAAAGGCGACAAGATCCTGGTCAAGTCCACCGGCAAGATCCACTTGGTGGACAGCGTCGGTGTGTTCAACCCGAAGCACACGGCTACCACTGATCTGAAAGCCGGTGAAGTAGGCTTCATCATCGCCGGTATCAAGGACATTCACGGTGCGCCGGTCGGTGACACCCTGACCTTGAGTTCCACCCCTGACGTCGACGTGCTGCCGGGCTTCAAACGCATCCAGCCGCAGGTCTACGCCGGCCTGTTTCCGGTCAGCTCCGACGACTTCGAAGATTTCCGCGAAGCCCTGCAAAAGCTCACCCTCAACGACTCGTCTTTGCAGTACACCCCGGAAAGCTCCGACGCCCTGGGCTTCGGCTTCCGTTGCGGCTTCCTCGGCATGCTGCACATGGAGATCATCCAGGAGCGTCTTGAGCGCGAGTACGACCTGGACCTGATCACCACCGCGCCGACGGTTATTTTTGAGCTGGCGCTGAAAACCGGTGAAACGATTTACGTCGACAACCCGTCCAAGCTTCCAGACCTGTCTTCCATCGAAGACATGCGCGAACCGATCGTGCGCGCCAATATTCTTGTGCCGCAGGAACACCTGGGCAACGTCATTACCCTGTGTATTGAAAAGCGTGGCGTACAGCACGACATGCTGTTCCTCGGTACCCAGGTGCAAGTGACCTACGATTTGCCGATGAACGAAGTGGTCCTGGACTTCTTTGACCGTCTCAAATCCACCAGCCGCGGCTATGCTTCGCTGGACTACCATTTCGACCGGTACCAATCGGCTAATCTGGTGAAACTGGATGTGTTGATTAACGGCGACAAGGTCGATGCCCTGGCACTGATCGTGCACAAGGACAACGCGCACTACAAAGGTCGCCAGTTGACCGAGAAGATGAAAGAACTGATCCCGCGCCAGATGTTCGACGTTGCGATCCAGGCCGCCATCGGCGGGCAGATCATTGCGCGGACCTCGGTCAAGGCCCTCAGAAAGAACGTGCTGGCCAAATGCTACGGCGGTGACGTAAGCCGTAAGCGCAAGCTGCTTGAAAAGCAAAAGGCCGGTAAAAAACGCATGAAGCAAGTGGGTAACGTGGAAATTCCACAAGAAGCCTTCCTTGCGGTGCTCAGGTTGGATAGTTAGGTCCTATGTCGCTAAATTTCCCGCTGTTGCTGGTCATCGCCGTTGCCGTTTGCGGTCTGTTGGCATTGCTCGATCTGGTCTTCTTCGCCCCGCGTCGTCGGGCGGCTATCGCGTCCTATCAGGGCAGCGTCAGCCAGCCCGATGGCGTGGTCATCGAGAAGCTGAACAAAGAGCCTTTGCTGGTTGAATACGGCAAGTCGTTCTTCCCGGTGTTGTTCATCGTGCTGGTGCTGCGCTCGTTCCTGGTGGAGCCGTTTCAGATCCCGTCGGGCTCGATGAAACCGACCCTGGACGTGGGCGACTTCATCCTGGTGAACAAGTTTTCCTATGGGATCCGCTTGCCGGTGATCGACAAGAAGGTCATCGAAGTCGGTGACCCGCAGCGCGGCGATGTGATGGTGTTCCGTTACCCGAGCGACCCGAACGTCAACTACATCAAGCGTGTGGTCGGCCTGCCGGGCGACGTGATTCGCTACACCAGCGACAAACGCCTGTTCATCAACGGTGAATCGGTGGCCGAGAAATTGATCGGTTCCGAACCGAACAGCCTGGGCAGCGCCGAGCTGTACCAGGAAAAACTCGGTGCGGTCGAGCACGAAATCCGCAAGGAAATGAGCCGCTACCGCGCGACGCCTGATGGTGAATGGAAAGTGCCGGCCGGGCACTACTTCATGATGGGCGATAACCGTGACAACTCCAATGACAGCCGCTACTGGGATGATCCCAATATTCCCAAGGACCTGCTGGGCATGGTTCCCGACCAGAATATCGTCGGCAAGGCCTTTGCGGTCTGGATGAGCTGGCCGGAACCCAAACTCAGCCACCTGCCGAACTTCTCGCGAGTCGGGCTGATCAAGTAATACAAGCGGCGCTGTGAACACAGCGCCGACTGCTTTTCTGGGGCTCGGACATTTCCGGCCTCATGCAGCACCAACCAGGATTTGAATTTGAACACTGCGTCAATCGTCGATGGCCGCCGGTGCCACCAACTAGATATGGATAAACCGTGACCGTTTCTCTAGCACGTCTCGAGCGCCAGCTCGGCTACACCTTCAAGGACCAGGAATTGATGGTCCTTGCCCTCACACACCGCAGCTTTGCAGGGCGCAACAACGAGCGCCTGGAATTCCTCGGTGATGCCATCCTCAATTTCGTCGCCGGTGAAGCGCTGTTCGAGCGCTTCCCCCAAGCCCGTGAAGGCCAGCTGTCGCGCCTGCGCGCACGCCTGGTGAAGGGCGAGACCCTTGCCGTGCTGGCCCGTGGCTTTGGCCTGGGCGAATACCTGCGGCTGGGTTCCGGTGAGTTGAAGAGCGGCGGTTTCCGGCGTGAATCGATCCTGGCCGATGCCCTCGAGGCGTTGATCGGTGCGATCTACCTCGATGCAGGCATGGAAGCGGCCAAGGAGCGCGTCACTGCGTGGCTGACTTCCGAGATCGAGAGTCTCACTCTGGTCGACACCAACAAAGATCCCAAGACCCGCCTGCAGGAATTCCTGCAGTCCCGCGGTTGCGAACTGCCACGCTACGAAGTGGTGGATATCCAGGGTGAGCCCCATTGCCGCGTATTCTTCGTGGAATGTGAAATCACCTTACTGAACGAAAAAAGCCGAGGTCAGGGTGTGAGCCGTCGTATTGCCGAACAGGTAGCGGCCGCTGCAGCACTGATTGCCCTGGGCGTGGAGAATGGCCATGACTGATTCAACCGCAACACGCTGTGGCTATGTTGCCATTGTTGGCCGCCCCAACGTGGGCAAGTCCACGCTGCTCAACCACATCCTCGGCCAGAAGCTTGCGATCACCTCGCGCAAGCCGCAGACCACCCGCCACAACATGCTGGGCATCAAGACCGAAGGCACCGTGCAAGCGGTCTACGTCGATACCCCGGGCATGCACAAAGGCGGCGAGAAAGCCCTTAACCGCTACATGAACAAGACCGCTTCGGCGGCGTTGAAAGACGTCGACGTGGTGATCTTCGTGGTCGATCGCACCAAGTGGACCGACGAAGACCAGATGGTCCTCGAGCGTGTGCAGTACGTCACCGGCCCGCTGATCGTCGCGCTGAACAAGACCGACCGCATCGAAGACAAAGCCGAGCTGATGCCGCACCTGACCTGGCTGCAGGAACAACTGCCGAACGCCCAGATCATGCCGATCTCGGCCCAGCACGGTCACAACCTCGAAGCCCTGGAACGCGTGATTGCCGGCTACCTGCCGGAGAACGAACACTTCTTCCCGGAAGACCAGATCACCGACCGCAGCAGCCGTTTCCTTGCCGCCGAACTGGTGCGCGAGAAAATCATGCGCCAGATGGGCGCCGAGCTGCCGTACCAGATCACCGTCGAAATCGAAGAGTTCAAGCAGCAGGGCAAGACCTTGCACATCCATGCGCTGATCCTCGTCGAACGTGACGGCCAGAAGAAAATCATCATTGGCGACAAGGGTGAGCGCATCAAGCGCATCGGCACCGAAGCGCGCAAGGACATGGAATTGCTCTTCGATTCCAAGATCATGCTCAACCTGTGGGTGAAGGTTAAGGGTGGCTGGTCCGATGATGAGCGTGCATTGCGCTCCTTGGGCTACGGCGACTTGTAAAACACCGCACGATGATGGGCGGGCTTGTTGTGGCGAGGGAGCTTGCTCCCGCTGGGCCGCGAAGCGGCCCCAAAAATGCCACCGAGGTTTTACTGATAAAGCTCGGTGGCTGATACAGGGGCTGCTTCGCAGCCCAGCGGGAGCAAGCTCCCTCGCCACAAAGGCGCTTTCCCTCTTCAGAGATTCCCCGTCTCATGTCCCAATCCCCACCCCCCAGCCAACTCGCCTATGTCCTGCACAGCCGCGCCTACCGCGAGACCAGCGCCCTGGTGGATTTCCTCACGCCACAAGGCCGCTTGCGCGCAGTCTTGCGCAGTGCACGGGGCAAGGCGGGCACGTTGGCCCGGCCGTTCGTGGCCCTGGACGTGGAGTTTCGCGGCAAGGGCGAGCTCAAAAACGTCGGCCGCCTGGAAAGCGTTGGTACCTCCGCCTGGCTGAATGGCGAGGCCCTGTTCAGTGGCCTCTACCTCAATGAGTTGCTGATCCGTCTGCTTCCCGCGGAAGACCCGCACCCGGCGGTCTTCGATCACTACGCCGCCACCCTGATCGCCTTGGCCGAAGGCCGGCCCCTGGAACCGTTGCTGCGCGCGTTTGAATGGCGCCTGCTCGACGACCTGGGCTATGGCTTTGAATTAAACAACGACCTGCACGGCGACCCCATCGCTGCCGACGGCATGTACCGACTGCAAGTCGACGCGGGTCTGGAGCGTGTGTACCTGCTGCAACCCGGCTTGTTCCAGGGCACCGAGCTGTTGGCCATGAGCGAAGCCGACTGGACTGCCCCCGGCGCCTTGTCCGCCGCCAAGCGCCTGATGCGCCAGGCCCTGGCCGTGCACTTGGGCGGACGGCCGCTGGTCAGTCGCGAGTTGTTTCGAAAGCCCTGACATCCCCGTGTATGCTGTGCAGCGTTTCTTTCCCCTTTTCAGGAGCGCTTCCGTGAGCACCAGCAATCGCATTCTTCTTGGCGTCAATATCGACCACGTCGCTACCCTGCGTCAGGCCCGGGGCACCCGTTACCCTGACCCGGTCAAGGCCGCGCTGGACGCCGAAGAAGCGGGCGCCGACGGCATCACCGTGCACCTGCGCGAAGACCGCCGCCACATCCAGGAACGCGACGTGCTGTTGCTCAAGGATGTGCTGCAAACGCGCATGAACTTCGAAATGGGCGTCACCGAAGAAATGATGGCCTTCGCCGAGCGCATCCGCCCGGCGCACATCTGCCTGGTCCCGGAAACCCGCCAGGAACTGACCACCGAAGGCGGCCTGGATGTGGCTGGCCAGGAAGCGCGAATCAAGGCGGCGGTAGAGCGCCTGTCGAAGATCGGCAGTGAAGTGTCGCTGTTCATCGACGCCGACGAGCGCCAGATCGAAGCCTCGCGCCGTGTCGGTGCCCCCGCCATCGAACTGCACACCGGCCGTTACGCCGACGCCACCACGCCCACCGAAGTGGCTGACGAGCTGCAGCGCATCATCGACGGTGTGAACTGCGGCCTCAACGAAGGCCTGATCGTCAACGCCGGCCATGGCCTGCACTACCACAACGTCGAAGCCGTGGCCGCGATCAAGGGCATCAACGAGCTGAACATCGGCCATGCACTGGTCGCGCACGCGCTGTTCGTCGGCTTCAAAGGCGCCGTGGCCGAGATGAAGGCGCTGATCCTGGCTGCTGCCAAGGCTTAAAAAACGCCGAAAATCCAATGTGGGAGGGGGCTTGCCCCCGATAGCGGTGTGTCAGTCAGCCTATCTGTAGCTGACCCACTGCAATCGGGGGCAAGCCCCCTCCCACAGTGATTTTCGGTGCATCCAAAGTTGTCGTCATCCAGCCAACCCCTTTGAAATCAGCCATGCGGCAATGCGAAGCCTTACTGTTTAGCCAGTGCAGGTGTATCGTATCTGCCCTTTGCAGGCCCCGAGCCTGCGGCAGATACGTGAGGTTGTTGTGTCCCGATCCTTTTCTCGTCGACAAATCCTGGGTGGTCTTGCAGGCCTGGCCGTAGTGGGGGTGGGGGCCGGTGGCGCCTATCGCTACTGGCTGGGGAAAGTCGCCGAGGCCGAGGCGGGACACGATTACGAACTGATTGCGGCACCGCTGAATGTGGAACTGGTGCCGGGGCACAAGACCGAAGCCTGGGCGTTCGGCCCGTCGGCGCCGGGCACCGAATTGCGCGTGCGCCAGGGCGAATGGCTGCGCGTACGGTTTATCAACCACCTGCCGGTCGCCACCACCATTCACTGGCATGGCATCCGCCTGCCGCTGGAAATGGACGGCGTGCCCTACGTCTCGCAATTGCCGGTGCTGCCCGGCGAATACTTCGACTACAAATTCCGCGTGCCCGACGCCGGCAGCTACTGGTATCACCCGCATGTGAACAGCAGCGAAGAACTTGGCCGCGGCCTGGTCGGCCCGCTGATCATCGAGGAGCGCGAACCTACCGGTTTCAAGCACGAGCGCACCCTCAGCCTGAAAAGCTGGCATGTGGACGAAGAGGGCGCTTTCGTGGCGTTCAGCGTTCCCCGTGAAGCGGCGCGTGGCGGCACCGCCGGGCGCTTGTCGACGATCAATGGCGTGTCCCAGGCGGTGATCGATCTCCCCGCCGGGCAGATTACGCGCGTGCGTCTGCTCAACCTCGACAACACCTTGACCTATCGCCTCAACATCCCGGACGTTGAAGCGCAGATCTATGCGCTGGATGGCAACCCCATCGAACCTCGCCCGTTGGGCAAGGAATATTGGCTGGGCCCGGGCATGCGTATCTGCCTGGCGATCAAGGCACCGCCGGCCGGCGAAGAGCTGTCGATCCGCAACGGCCCGGTGCGCCTGGGCACCTTCCGTTCGGTGGTCAATACCGACGCGCCGACCGACTGGCCACCGGCATTGCCCGCCAACCCGATCAGCGAGCCGGACCTGGCCAATGCCGAGAAACTCAACTTCCATTTCGAGTGGGTGGGTTCGGTGTCGGTGGATGACGGCAAGCCGCCGAGCCTGTGGCAGATCAACGGCAAGGCCTGGGACATCACCGACAAGACCTGCGCCGACCGCCCGATTGCCAGGCTTGAGAAGGGCAAGAGCTACATCTTCGAATTGAAAAACATGACCCAGTACCAGCACCCGATCCACCTGCACGGCATGAGTTTCAAGGTGATCGCTTCGAACCGCCACAAGGTGATCCCGTACTTCACCGACACTTACCTGCTGGGCAAGAACGAACGCGCACGCGTGGCGTTGGTGGCGGATAACCCAGGGGTGTGGATGTTCCACTGCCATGTGATCGACCACATGGAAACCGGCCTGATGGCCGCCATCGAGGTGGCGTGATGCGCCAGTTTCGCCCTACGGCGATCATCGACCGCAGTCGCGACCAGGACTTCATGCGCGAGGCCCTGGTGCTCGCCGCCCAAGGTGCCGCGTTGGGTGAAGTGCCCGTGGGCGCGGTACTGGTGCAGGACGGTGAAATCATCGGCCGTGGCTTCAACTGCCCGATCAGCGGCAACGACCCCAGCGCCCATGCCGAAATGGTCGCTATCCGCGCCGCTGCGCAAGCCATCAGCAACTACCGCCTGGTGGGCAGTACGCTGTATGTGACGTTGGAACCGTGCAGCATGTGCGCCGGTTTGATCGTGCACTCACGGATTGCGCGGGTGGTGTACGGCGCGCTGGAGCCTAAGGCCGGGATTGTGCAGAGCCAGGGGCAGTTTTTTACCCAGGGCTTTTTGAATCATCGGGTGGTGTTTGAAGGTGGGGTGTTGGCGCAGGAGTGTGGGACGGTGCTGAGTGAGTTCTTCAGGGCCAGACGCGCCAAGCCTCAGGCCTAGCCAACACCGTATAGCCAATGTAGGGGGAGCAAGCCCCCTCCCACATTGTGATCTCCCTTTATTCAAGGGGGATCGGGGGGTTATTTCTTGGCGATGATCACCGCCCGCATCGGCGCCGGCAGCCCTTCAAGGGTCTTGCTGTGATCCTCCGGATCGAGGAAGTCACTTAACGACTGATACTTCATCCACTCCGTGCCGCGCTGTTCCTCCACGGTGGTCACGCTCACATCCACGCAACGCACGTCACTGAACCCGGCACGGCGTAGCCACAGCATCAACGCCGGCACCGAAGGCAGGAACCACACGTTACGCATCTGTGCGTAGCGATCTTCCGGCACCAGCACTTGCTGCTGATCGCCCTCGACCACCAATGTTTCCAGCACTAGCTCGCCGCCCTTGACCAGGGTGTCCTTCAGCGCCAGCAAATGCTCGATCGGCGAACGGCGGTGGTAGAAAACACCCATCGAAAATACCGTGTCAAAGCCTTCCAGGTTCGCTGGCAAATCTTCAAATGGGAACGGCAGGTGCCAAGCCTTGGGCTCGGACAGGTAGCGCTGCACCGCCTGGAACTGGCAGAAGAACAGCCAATTCGGGTCCACGCCAATCACACTGTCGGCACCGGCGCCGAGCATGCGCCACATGTAATAGCCGTTGCCGCAGCCTACATCCAGGATGCGTTTGCCTTTGAGGTCCAGGTGCGGCGCGACCCGTGACCATTTCCAATCCGAGCGCCATTCGGTGTCCACATGGACGCCGAACAGGTGGAACGGCCCCTTGCGCCACGGGCAAAGCCCCATCAGTGCCGTGCGCATTTGCGCGCGGGTGGCGTCGTCGCAGTCGGTGTCCAGCGCCAGGTCGTTGAGCAAATCGACTTCGCTGGGTTGGATGTTCGGCAGTGCATCCAACGCACTCTGCCAACGGTCCAGGTCGCCATGACCCTTTTCCATCTTGCTATCGAGTTGCGCTTGCAGGCCTTGGGCCCACACGGCCAGGGGAGTGCCGACCAAATGACGGGCGAGGGGGGACAGATCAATCATGGCAAGGCAATCAACGAGGCAAAGTTAAGACACTGGAACCACGGCACGACTGTCGAGAAACCCGCCGCCAGCAGGCGTTCGCGGTGTTCTTCGAGGCTGTCGGGCTTCATGACGTTTTCGATGGCGCTGCGCTTCTGGGCGATTTCCAGTTCGCTGTAGCCGTTGGCGCGTTTGAACGCGATGTGCAGGTCGGTGAGCAGCGCGTGTTCTTCAGGATCGTTGAAACGCAGCTTCTCCGAAAGAATCAACGCACCGCCCGGCAACAGCGATTGGCGGATGCGCGAGAGCAAGGCCAGGCGTTCATCGGGAGCAATGAACTGCAGGGTGAAATTCAGCGCCACCACCGAAGCCGGCGCAAATTGCAGCGCGAGGATATCGCCCTCGATCACCTCAACCGGCAGCAACTCCTGGAACATCGAGTCCTGGCCATTGAGGTATTCGCGGCAGCGCTCGACCATCGCCGCCGAGTTATCCACTGCAATCACCCGACAACCGTCGGTGCGCACATGGCGACGCAAGGCCTGGGTCACCGCGCCGAGCGACGAGCCCAGGTCATACAGCACGCTATGGGGCTGGGCAAACTGTGCCGCGAGCACACCGAGGTTCTCGACGATGGTCGGGTAACCCGGCACCGAGCGCTTGATCATGTCCGGGAACACCCGCACCACGTCTTCGTTGAAGGCGAAGTCCGGCACCTGGGGCAGGGGCTGGGCGAATAGGCGATCGGGTTCTTTGCTCACGGTTGTTCCGGCAACGAAGGGGGAAAGGCCGGCATTTTAGCCAAGTTGGCCCTCGGATGCGCGCGTTGTCTGATTTGTGGTCAGCAGGCTTACTGTGATGGGCGGGCCTGCTGTGGTAAGCGGGCTTGCTGTGGTGAGCGGGCTTGCCCCGCGCTGGGCTGCGCAGCAGCCCCAAACTATTAAGGTCAGCGCTGCCTCCGAATAAATGCTGATGCAGTGATGCCCCACTGTCCCAGCCAGTAAGTGACGATCAGCAAATACGGCGCCGCCTCGAACGCCACCACAAACCGATTGATACCGATCAGCGTGTCGGAAAACACAAACGACCCCGCACCCGCCGCCGCCAGCAGTGCCGAGCGTTTCGGCACATCACTGCCCAATCGCGCCAGTGCGCGCCAGAGCATGGCGCTGATCACCAGCGCATAAACCACCACCGGTATCAGCAAATCGCCAAGCCCGTGGGAAATCAAAATGCTCAGCAGCACCGCGCCCACGGCCAGCGCGAGCACCAACGGCAGCAGTGCCAAACGCCGACAGTCGCTGTAATAGGCTTTCAGATAGGCCAGGTGCGCAAACAGGAACGCACCGAGGCCAAAGATAAACAGGTCGCCCGGCCAGGCGAGCAGCACATCGCCGATCAGGGAGAAAATCAGCCCCAGGCTGATCCAGCGTCGATAGTCGGTGGGCGGTGCATCATGCAGCCAGCCCAGCAGCGCCAGTACCGGCAGCGGCTTGACCAGCAGGCACAGCAACGCCGCATGGGTGGTCAAGCCGTAGATAAAGGTGCCGGCGCCCATCAGCGCAAGAATCAGCCATGGCATATCAGTTCACCGTGACGGCGCAGTCAAAGGTTTCGACGGGTTCGGCTTCCGGTTCCCAGGGTTGCTGGGAGGTCAGGCGCAAACGGCCCTGGCCGGCCGCGAAGGCCTGGAAGCGCCAGGTGGACTGGCCGCCGCCGCCGATCACGCCGGATTCCGTGCTGCTGTAGACCTCGGGGCTCAACGCACGCAGCACACCGCCGGCGGAGTCCTGGATGGCCCAGCGGTAACCGGTGGTGGGGTTGCTGGGCAGGGTGAGAATCAGGTTTTGCCCGGTTTTAAGCTGAAGCGGGCAGGCGCTTTGGTTGTCCACGCTGACGTTTTGCTTGGGGGCACTGGCGCAGGCGGCCAGCAGGGCAAGGCTCAAGGGGAGAAGCAGGCGGGCTGCGGTCATGGGGGCTCCGTTGATTCACGACGAAGGGCGAGCATAACTGAAGATGAGGCACGGTGTAGTGAGCGGGCTTGCCCCGCGCTGGGTGGCGAAGCCGCCCTGAACCAAACACCGCGTTCTGTCTGAAAGAATGCGGTGTTTTAACAGGGGCGGCTTCGCCACCCAGCGCGGGGCAAGCCCGCTCACTACAGGGCCGGGCACTACCTGGTGATTAGAACAGCACCTTCGCCACGTCCGCAAAGCGCTTGGCAAAGTGCACGGTCATGCCTTCCTTCAGGTACTCCGGCAACTCCTCGAAGCTACCGCGATTCGGCTCCGGCAAAATCAGCTCATGAATCTTCTGGCGCCGCGCCGCAATCACCTTTTCGCGCACCCCGCCAATCGGCAGTACATGCCCGGTCAACGTCAGCTCGCCGGTCATGGCCACGCCTTTTTTCGGCGGCTGGTTACGCGCCAGGGACAATAGCGCACTGGCCATGGTCACCCCCGCACTCGGGCCATCTTTGGGCGTGGCACCTTCCGGCACGTGCAAGTGCACGAAGGCTTCGTCGAAGAACTTCGGATCACCACCAAACGACTTCAAGTTGGAGCTGATGTAGCTGTAGGCGATTTCGGCGGATTCTTTCATCACTTCACCCAACTGCCCGGTGAGCTTGAAGCCGCGATTGAGCGTATGGATGCGCGTCGCCTCGATCGGCAACGTCGCGCCGCCCATACTCGTCCAGGCCAGGCCGGTGATCACACCGGTGCCGGACAGCACTTGCTCATTGCGGAACACCGGCATGCCCAGCGAGCTTTCCAGGTCCTTGTTGCCGATCTTGATCACCGAGTCCGGCTCATCCAGCAGCTTGACCACGGCCTTGCGCACCAGTTTGCCCAGCTGTTTCTCCAACTGGCGCACCCCGGCTTCGCGGGCGTAGCCGTCGATCAATGCGCGCAGGGCGCCGTCGCTGATGCTCAGGCTGTTTTTCGACACGCCGGCTTTTTCCAGCTGTTTCGGCCACAGGTGACGCTTGGCGATGGCAACTTTTTCTTCGGTGATGTAGCCCGACAGGCGAATCACTTCCATACGGTCGAGCAGCGGGCCGGGGATGGAGTCCAGGGTGTTGGCGGTGCACACGAACAGCACCTTGGACAGGTCCAGGCGCAGGTCCAGGTAATGATCGAGGAATTCGACGTTCTGCTCCGGGTCGAGGGTTTCCAGCAACGCCGACGCCGGGTCGCCCTGGAAGCTCTGGCCCATCTTGTCGATCTCGTCGAGCATGATCACTGGGTTCATCACTTCCACATCCTTGAGCGCCTGCACCAGCTTGCCCGGCAGCGCGCCGATGTAGGTGCGGCGATGGCCCTTGATCTCGGCCTCGTCGCGCATGCCACCCACACTGAACCGGTAGAACGGCCGCCCCAAGGATTCGGCGATGGATTTGCCGACGCTGGTCTTGCCCACGCCCGGCGGGCCCACCAGCAGCACGATGGAACCGGCGACTTCGCCTTTATAAGCGCCCACCGCGAGGAATTCGAGGATGCGACTCTTGATGTCATCCAGCCCCGCGTGGTGTTTATCCAGCACCTTGCGCGCGTGTTTGAGGTCAAGTTTGTCCTCGCCGTACACGCCCCACGGCACTGCAGTGGCCCAGTCGAGGTAGTTGCGCGTCACCGCGTATTCCGGCGAACCGGTTTCGAGGATCGACAGTTTGTTCAGTTCTTCATCAATGCGTTTTTTCGCCTGGGCCGGCAGCACTTTGCCTTCCAGGCGTTGCTCGAACTGTTCGACATCCGCGCTGCGGTCGTCCTTGGTCAAACCCAGCTCTTGCTGGATGACCTTGAGCTGTTCCTTGAGGAAAAACTCGCGCTGGTGCTCGCCGATCTTGCGGTTCACTTCGGCGGAGAGTTCTTTTTGCAGGCGCGCCACCTCCACCTCTTTGCGCAGCATCGGCAGGACTTTTTCCATGCGCTTGAGCATGGGCACGCAGTCCAGCACTTCCTGCAACTCGTTACCGGTGGCCGAGGTCAACGCGGCGGCGAAGTCGGTCAGCGGCGACGGATCGTTGGGGCTGAAGCGGTTGAGGTAGTTCTTCAGCTCTTCGCTGTACAGCGGGTTGAGCGGCAGCAGTTCCTTGATCGCATTGATCAGCGCCATGCCGTAGGCCTTGACCTCGTCGGTCGGCTCGCTCGGCTGGTGCGGGTATTCGACTTCCACCAAGTACGGCGGGCGGTGGTGCTTGAGCCACGTCTTGATGCGCACGCGGGTCAGGCCCTGGGCCACGAACTGCAGCTTGCCGTTCTCGCGGCTGGCGTGGTGCACCTTCACCAGGGTGCCGTACAGCGGCAGGCTGGAGGTGTCGAAGTGGCGCGGATCTTCCGGCGGGGTGTCCATGAAGAACAGGGCCAGGGAGTGGTGGTCGGATTTGCTTACCAGCTCCAGGGTCTCGGCCCACGGCTCTTCATTGACGATCACCGGCAGCACTTGCGCCGGAAAGAAGGGCCGGTTGTGGATCGGGATGATATAGACCTTGTCCGGCAGGTTTTGCCCAGGCAGGGCCAGGCCGGTGTTGGACGAAGGGGTTTCAGCGTTTTCGGGGTCGGCGTAGTCGTTGAGGTCGTAATCAGGGAAATCTTGCTGGTCGCTCATGGGGCACCTGCATAAGGAAGTATGGTGCTTAGATGGGGCGGGGCAGGGGTGGTTTCAATGG
>NZ_JAIOKW010000029.1:0-68032 GCF_020093335.1 Pseudomonas fluorescens group sp.
TGTATAAGAGACAGCCCCCCCACCACCCCCATATCAGTTTCCATCAGGGCATTTTCGCCCCGCTGCGTGGAGACTCTCCCCTTGACCACCATCGTTTCAGTACGTCGCCACGGCAAAGTCGTCATGGGCGGCGACGGCCAGGTTTCCCTGGGTAATACCGTGATGAAAGGCAACGCCAAGAAAGTGCGTCGCCTGTACCACGGCCAGGTTCTCGCAGGCTTTGCCGGCGCTACCGCCGACGCCTTCACCCTGTTCGAGCGCTTCGAAGGCCAGCTGGAAAAACATCAGGGCCACCTCGTGCGTGCCGCCGTCGAACTCGCCAAAGAATGGCGCACCGACCGCTCCCTCAGCCGCCTGGAAGCCATGCTGGCCGTCGCCAACAAAGACGCTTCCCTGATCATCACCGGTAACGGCGATGTGGTTGAGCCTGAACATGGCCTGATCGCCATGGGGTCCGGCGGTGGCTACGCCCAAGCCGCAGCCAGCGCACTGTTGAAGAAAACCGACCTGTCGGCCCGCGAAATCGTCGAGACCGCCCTGGGCATCGCCGGTGATATCTGCGTGTTCACCAACCACAACCAGACCATTGAGGAGCAGGACCTCGCCGAGTAAGCCGTAGGCTTATTCGCGCTTGAGGCCGCCAAACACTATGTCCATGACTCCCCGCGAAATCGTCCATGAACTCAACCGCCATATCATCGGCCAGGACGATGCCAAGCGCGCCGTTGCCATTGCGCTGCGTAACCGCTGGCGCCGGATGCAACTGCCCGAAGAACTGCGCGTTGAAGTAACGCCGAAGAACATCCTGATGATCGGCCCGACCGGCGTCGGTAAAACCGAAATCGCCCGTCGCCTGGCCAAGCTGGCCAACGCGCCGTTCATCAAGGTCGAAGCCACCAAGTTCACCGAAGTGGGCTACGTCGGCCGCGACGTCGAGTCGATCATTCGTGACCTCGCCGACGCCGCCTTGAAGCTGCTGCGCGAACAGGAAATGACCAAGGTCAGCCACCGCGCCGAAGACGCCGCCGAAGAACGCATCCTCGATGCCCTGCTGCCACCGGCCCGCATGGGCTTCAACGAAGACGCCGCGCCGGCCTCGGATTCCAATACCCGCCAGTTGTTCCGCAAGCGTCTGCGTGAAGGCCAGCTGGACGACAAGGAAATCGAGATCGAAGTCGCCGAAGTCTCCGGCGTCGACATCTCTGCGCCGCCTGGCATGGAAGAAATGACCAGCCAGTTGCAGAACCTGTTTGCCAACATGGGCAAGGGCAAGAAGAAAAGCCGCAAGCTCAAGGTGAAGGAAGCGCTGAAACTGGTGCGCGACGAAGAAGCCGGGCGCCTGGTGAATGAGGAAGAACTCAAGGCCAAGGCCCTGGAGGCGGTCGAGCAGCACGGCATCGTGTTTATCGACGAGATCGACAAGGTCGCCAAGCGCGGTAACTCGGGCGGCGTGGACGTGTCCCGTGAAGGCGTACAGCGCGACCTGCTGCCGCTGATCGAAGGCTGCACCGTGAACACCAAGCTGGGCATGGTCAAGACCGACCACATCCTGTTCATCGCCTCCGGTGCGTTCCACCTGAGCAAGCCAAGCGACCTGGTGCCGGAGCTGCAAGGCCGTCTGCCGATTCGCGTAGAGCTCAAGGCGCTGACCCCGGGCGATTTCGAACGCATCCTCAGCGAGCCGCATGCGTCGCTCACTGAGCAGTACCGTGAGCTGCTGAAAACCGAAGGCCTGGGCATCGAGTTCCAACCGGACGGCATCAAGCGCCTGGCGGAGATCGCCTGGCAGGTCAACGAGAAGACCGAGAACATCGGTGCGCGTCGCCTGCACACCTTGCTGGAGCGCTTGCTGGAGGAAGTGTCCTTCAGCGCCGGTGACCTGGCAGGTGCGCAGAATGGCGAAGTGATCAAGATCGACGCGGATTACGTCAACAGCCACTTGGGCGAATTGGCGCAGAACGAAGACTTGTCGCGCTACATTCTGTAAGCCTCACACAGAATCGCTTCGCTTCAATGTGGGAGGGGGCTTGCCCCCGATAGCGGTTTGTCAGACAGATATATGCTGACTGACACACTGCTATCGGGGGCAAGCCCCCTCCCACATGTTGAAGCCGGTTTCTTCAGGATCACTACCTATGTCCAAATTCCCCACCGCGGTAAACCTGCACAAAACCTCCAACACCCTCGGCCTCACCTACGGGCCCGACGAGGTGTATCAACTGCCTGCCGAACTGCTGCGCACCCACTCGCCTTCCGCCGAGGTCCAGGGCCACGGTAAACCCATCCTGCAATTCGGCAAGCTCAACGTCCGGTTGACCAAGATCGAACCGGCCGGCCAGTACGCACTGAAATTGACCTTCGACGACGGGCATGACAGCGGACTGTTCACCTGGGACTACCTCTACCAGTTGGCCGTGCGTCAGGATGCACTGTGGGCTGATTATCTCGCCGAGCTCAAAGCGGCCGGCAAAACCCGCGACCCGAGCGAGTCGGTCGTGCGCCTGATGCTCTAGCCCAGGCCTCTTGCTCATTAGTGGGCATTTTCTAATTGCTTCTGCTTGAATGCCCTGTCGCGTGACCAAAGATTGGTCCGCTTGCGAAAAAAATTAAACTCGGGTAACCAATGGAGCTGGCAAGTTCCCTGCATTTGACGATGCGGTATCAACGGTCACCCGAGTCGCAGTACCAGGCTTGTGTTGTGTATCGAAACTTCGTACGCAGCGGTACCCGGTACTCGTCTTTCGGACAATGGAGCGTCGTAGATGAGTAACAAGAACAACGATGACTTGAAACGCCAGGCCTCGGAAAACACCCTGGGGCTTAACCCGATCATCGCGTTACGCAAAAAGGATTTATTGGCGTCGGCGAAGATGGTGCTGACCCAAGCCATCAAGCAACCGTTGCACAGCGTCAAGCATGTCGCGCATTTTGGCGTCGAGTTGAAGAACGTGATGTTCGGCAAATCCCAACTGACCCCCGAAAGCGACGACCGCCGCTTCCACGACCCGGCCTGGAGCCAGAACCCGCTCTACAAACGGTATTTGCAAACCTACCTGGCGTGGCGCAAGGAACTGCACGACTGGATCGGCGACAGCAACCTGTCGGAACAGGACATCAGCCGCGGCCACTTCGTGATCAACCTGATGACCGAAGCCATGGCCCCCACCAACAGCGCGGCCAACCCGGCGGCGGTCAAACGCTTCTTCGAGACCGGCGGCAAGAGCCTGCTCGATGGCCTGTCCCACCTGGCCAAGGACATGGTGCACAACGGCGGTATGCCGAGCCAGGTCAACATGGGCGCCTTTGAAGTGGGCAAGACCCTGGGCACCACCGAAGGCGCGGTGGTGTTTCGCAATGACGTACTGGAGCTGATCCAGTACAAGCCGATCACCGAACAGGTGCACGAACGCCCGCTGCTGGTGGTGCCGCCGCAGATCAACAAATTCTATGTCTTCGACCTGAGCCCGGAGAAGAGCCTGGCGCGCTTCTGCCTGCGCAATGGCCAACAGACGTTTATCGTCAGCTGGCGCAACCCGACCAAGGCCCAGCGCGAGTGGGGCCTGTCGACCTATATCGAAGCGCTGAAGGAAGCGGTCGACGTGGTCACAGCGATTACCGGCAGCAAAGACGTGAATATGCTCGGCGCCTGCTCCGGCGGCATCACCTGCACTGCCCTGCTGGGCCACTACGCCGCGCTGGGGGAGAAGAAGGTCAACGCCCTGACCCTGCTGGTGAGCGTGCTGGACACCACCCTGGACACCCAGGTGGCGCTGTTCGTCGATGAGCAGACCCTGGAAGCGGCCAAGCGCCACTCCTACCAGGCCGGCGTGCTGGAAGGCCGCGACATGGCCAAGGTGTTTGCCTGGATGCGCCCCAATGACCTGATCTGGAACTACTGGGTCAATAACTACCTGCTGGGCAACGAGCCGCCGGTGTTCGACATCCTGTTCTGGAACAACGACACCACACGCCTGCCGGCCGCCTTCCACGGCGACCTGATCGAATTGTTCAAAAATAACCCACTGGTGCGCGCCAACGCCCTGGAAGTGTGCGGCACGCCTATCGACCTCAAGCAGGTCACCGCCGATATCTACTCACTGGCCGGCACCAACGACCACATCACGCCGTGGCAGTCCTGCTACAAGTCGGCACAGCTGTTTGGTGGCAAGGTCGAGTTCGTGCTGTCCAGCAGTGGGCATATCCAGAGCATCCTCAACCCACCGGGCAACCCCAAGGCGCGCTACCAGACCAGCGACAGCCTGGCGGGCAAGCCGCTTGAGTGGCAGGAGAATGCGACCAAGCACACGGATTCGTGGTGGCTGCACTGGCAAGTGTGGCAGGCGGAGCGGGCGGGCAAGATGAAGAAGGCACCCACAAGCCTGGGTAACAAAACCTACACCGCAGCAGAGGCGGCGCCAGGCACATATGTACACGAGCGCTAGATTGAAATGCGTTCAAAGGTGGGAGGGGGCTTGCCCCCGATGGCGGCGCATCAATAACAGATGTACTGACTGACACCCTGCATCGGGGGCAAGCCCCCTCCCACATTGATTGCATTCCAACCCCACCATTTCACAGGGCTTGAGCATGCCGCAACCGTTCATCTTCCGTACCATCGACCTGGATGGCCAGACCATCCGCACGGCGGTACGCCCGGGCAAGCCTCACTTGACGCCGTTGCTGATCTTCAATGGCATCGGCGCCAACCTTGAGTTGGTGTTTCCGTTCGTCCAGGCGCTGGACCCGGACCTGGAAGTGATCGCCTTCGACGTGCCCGGCGTGGGCGGTTCATCCACACCGAACCGGCCGTACCGCTTTCCCGGCCTGGCCAAACTCACCGCACGCATGCTCGATTACCTGGACTATGGCCAGGTCAATGCGGTGGGCGTGTCCTGGGGCGGCGCATTGGCACAGCAATTTGCCTACGACTACCCGGAGCGCTGCAAAAAGCTGATCCTCGCGGCCACGGCGGCGGGTGCGGTGATGGTGCCGGGCAAGCCCAAAGTGCTGTGGCTGATGGCCAGCCCACGCCGTTACATCCAACCGTCACACGTGGTGCGCATTGCGCCGATGATCTACGGCGGTTCGTTCCGCCGCGATTCGAAACTGGCCGCCGAGCACGCGAGCAAAGTGCGCTCGGCGGGCAAACTGGGCTACTACTGGCAGCTGTTCGCCGGGTTGGGCTGGACCAGCATCCATTGGCTGCACAAGATCCGCCAACCGACGCTGGTGCTGGCGGGAGACGACGACCCGCTGATCCCACTGATCAACATGCGCATGCTCGCCTGGCGCATCCCCAATGCACAGTTGCACATCATCGATGACGGCCACCTGTTCCTGATCACCCGGGCCGAAGCCGTTGCACCGATCATCATGAAGTTTCTCGAGGAGGAGCGCATGCGCGCGGTGATTCACCCGCGACCGGTAGTGTAAGGACCACACTGCCGCGCAACTTGCCGAGAACCGACTATGGTTCTGAATTGGCGTGCCTGTTGATGGCTTGACGAAGGAGTGTTGGCTCATGCGAGAAAGACCCGTGACGAACCCGGCGCCCACCCCTGCCGCGTTCATCAATGCGCAAAATGCAATCACCGGCCTGCGAGGTCGGGATTTGCTGTCGACCCTGCGCAGCGTTGCCGCCCATGGTTTGCGAAACCCGGTGCATACCGCCCGTCACGCCCTGGCGCTGGGCGGTCAACTGGGTCGCGTCCTGCTGGGGGAGACGGTGCATGAACCCAACCCTCACGACAGCCGCTTCATTGACCCGACGTGGAAGCTCAACCCGTTCTACCGACGCAGCCTGCAAGCGTATTTGGCCTGGCAGAAACAGACCCGTCACTGGATCGATGACAGCACGCTGAGTGCCGATGACCGCGCCCGTGCGAACTTTGCCTTCTCGCTGTTCAACGATGCGGTCTCGCCCTCCAATACCCTGCTCAACCCGCTGGCCGTCAAGGAGCTGCTCAACTCCGGCGGCAACAGCGTGGTGCGTGGTGTGAGCAACCTGTTCGACGACCTGCTGCACAACAACGGCCTGCCGCGGCAGGTCAGCAAGCAGGCCTTTGAAGTCGGCAAAACCGTGGCCACCACGCCCGGCTCAGTGGTGTTTCGCAATGAGCTGCTGGAGCTGATCCAGTACAAGCCCATGAGCGAAAAACAGTACGCCAAGCCCCTGCTGATCGTGCCGCCGCAAATCAACAAGTACTACATTTTCGACCTGAGCCCGGCCAACAGTTTTGTGCAATACGCCCTGAAAAACCGCCTGCAGACGTTCATGGTCAGCTGGCGCAATCCGGATGTGCGGCATCGCGAATGGGGCCTCTCCACTTACGTGGCGGCGCTGGAAGAAGCGCTCAACGTCTGCCGTGCCATCACTGGCGCCCGCGAAGTCAACCTGATGGGCGCCTGCGCCGGCGGCCTGACCATTGCCGCCCTGCAAGGCCACCTGCAAGCCAAACGCCAACTGCGGCGGATCTCCAGCGCCAGCTACCTGGTGAGCCTGCTGGACAGCCAGATCGACAGCCCCGCCACGCTGTTCGCCGATGAGCAAACCCTGGAAGCCGCCAAGCGCCGCTCCTATCAGCAAGGCGTGCTCGACGGCCGCGACATGGCCAAGGTGTTCGCCTGGATGCGCCCCAACGACCTGATCTGGAACTACTGGATCAACAACTACCTGCTGGGCAAGGAACCGCCGGCCTTCGACATCCTGTACTGGAACAACGACAACACGCGCCTGCCTGCCGCGCTGCATGGTGACCTGCTGGACTTCTTCAAGCACAACCCGCTGAGCCACCCCGGCGGACTGGAGGTGTGCGGTACACCCATTGACCTGCAAAAGGTCACGGTAGACAGCTTCAGCGTGGCCGGGATCAACGACCACATCACGCCATGGGACGCGGTGTATCGCTCCACCCAATTGCTCGGCGGTGAGCGGCGCTTCGTGCTGTCCAACAGCGGGCATATCCAGAGCATTCTCAACCCACCGGGCAACCCCAAAGCCAACTACGTCGAGAACCCCAAGCTGAGCAGCGACCCGCGTGCCTGGTACTACGACGCCAACCACGTCGAAGGCAGTTGGTGGCCGCAGTGGCTGGAGTGGATCCAGCAGCGCTCAGGCGTACAACGCGAAACCCTCACCGCCCTGGGCAACCAGAATTACCCACCGATGGAAGCGGCGCCGGGCACCTATGTGCGGGTGCGCTGAGCTCAACGATCACATTAAGAAGACTGGATGAAGACGCGCGACCGTATCCTTGAATGTGCCCTGCAGTTGTTCAACCAGAAGGGCGAGCCGAACGTGTCGACCATGGAGGTGGCCAATGAAATGGGGATCAGCCCCGGCAACCTCTACTACCACTTCCATGGCAAGGAGCCACTGGTGCTCGGGCTGTTCGAGCGGTTCCAGAATGAGCTGGCGCCCTTGCTCGACCCGCCGGCGGATGCCCAACTGGAAGCCGAGGATTACTGGCTGTTCCTGCACCTGATCGTCGAGCGCATGGCCCATTACCGGTTTCTGTTTCAAGACCTGTCGAATCTGGCGGGGCGCCTGCCGAAATTGGCCAAGGGCATTCGCAACCTGCTGACGGCGCTCAAACGTACGCTGGCGTCATTGCTCGCGCGGTTGAAGGCGGCGGGCCAGTTGGTCAGCGGCACCCAGGCGTTGGGGCAGTTGGTGGAGCAGATCACCCTGACCCTGCTGTTTTCCCTGGATTACCAGCGGATCCTCGATCGCGAAGGTGAGGTGCAGGTGGTGGTCTACCAGATCATGATGCTGGTAGCGCCGCACTTGCTGCCACCGGCGCGGCAGGCAACCGAGAAGTTCGCGCTGAAATACCTCGATGACCCCCACACATAAAAAATGCCCGACCTTTGCAGGCCGGGCACTTTTTGTGCCCTGAAAAGATCAGGACTGACTGGATGGCGTCGGGGTTGCCGGCGTTGCAGTCGGGGTCACAGCAGCAGGGGTCGGTGCGGACACCGAGTTGGCTGTGGAAGCGGTTGGCGCGGTAGCAGGCTTGGCCGCAACAGCAGGCTTCGGTGCTGCTGGTTTTTTCGCTACGGCAGGCTTCTTCGCGGCGGCAGGTTTTGCCGCTGGTTTGGCTGCGGCAGGCTTGGCCGCCGGCTTCGCGGCGACGGGCTTGGCTGCAGGTTTCGCAGCGGCCGGTTTGGCAGCGGGTTTTGCAGCGGCGGTTTTGGCCGCAGGCTTGGCGGCAGGTTTTGCTGCTGCCTTGGCTGCGGGTTTAGCGGCAGGCTTGGCAGCCGCTTTAGCCGCTACCGGTTTAGCAGCAGGCTTGGCGGCCGGCTTAGCGGCTGCGGTTTTGGCCGCTGGCTTGGCTGCTGGCTTAGCGGCAGCTTTGGCGGCGGGCTTGGCGGCAGCTTTTGCAGCCGGTTTGGCAGCGGCCGTTTTAGCGGCAGGCTTGGCAGCCGGTTTGGCCGCTGCGGTTTTCGCCGGAGCCACTTTGGCGCCGGTGAGTTTTTCAATTTGCTTGGTCAGGGTATCAACCTTGCTGTGCAACGTTTTCAATTCAGCTTTGCTCGGCACGCCCAGTCGCGAAATGGCACTGTTGAGGCGTTTGTCGAAAGTCTCTTCCAACTTGCCCCACGTGTCAGAAATGCTCGACTTGGCGGAACCGGCAGTTGCCTTGGCGGCTTCAACTTTTTTACCAACCGTGGTTTTGGTCAGTTTCTCGGCCTTCTCGCCGTCCTTGACCAAAGTCTCGAAGTATTTGCCACCGTCACTGCTAACCTTCGAGTACACGCCTAAACCAGCAAGCCAGATCTTACGGGAATATTTTTCAACTTCCCCGACCCACGAGCTGCCTTCTTTCTGAGTAGTCTTTTTAACAGCCATCCCGATGTCTCCTTAGTGTTTACGCGCGACACGTTCGAGCAATGCCGTCAGCTCTTCGAGCTTAGCAGAGAGTGTCTCCACGTCATGTTTAGACGCAATGCCGATTCGATTCAAGGCACTTGCAACACGAGTATCAAAAGCTTTTTCAACTTTATCCAGCTGAACTTCTACCAGACCTTTGACAGAGGAGACATTACTCTTTACTTGGTCAATCTGACTGTTGGCGGCCTCAAGTTGTTCAACTGCAACTTTTTTACCTTTACTTTCAACATGTTGGCCCGACTTAACCAGCTCTTTAAAGTACTCGCTGCCCTCGCTTCCGACCTTGGCGTAGGCACCGAGTCCTGCCAGCCAGATCTTGCGGGCGTAGGATTTAACGTCACTCAGGGTAGTGGTCTGGGCGTCGATTTTTTTCTTCAGGATAACTTTGGCCATGGTGCACCTCACGCAAAATAGGGGGGAGGAACGGCCCACAGGAGTTGAGGGCTTGGGCACAAAGTAGGCTGGAAAATTAGAATCGGCACCCTAAGAACAATCGGATCAAACCAGCGCCTTATCCAGGGCCTTCTCGATTTCGGACTTGATGGTGCCACTCATGGCCGACATCAACAGCCCCAGTTCCACATCAATGCGCAGCGAATCATCGGCGACTAATACCGTGCCTTTAACCCCCGAACGCTTGAGGTTCAAGGTATCGCCGGACCACGAAGGCTCCAGGCCATATTGCTCCTTGAGTTTGAGCGCCAACTTATCGGCCTTTGCCCGTGCGCCTTCTTTACCCAGGGAATGTGCACGCTCAACGGTTATACGGGCCATTGCAATGACTCCTCTTTATAGGGACTTGGATACCTTCGATGCGGCAAAAGGTCTCGGTGACCGCCCATCTTACCTTCAGCCTTGCCAAGACAAAGCAGGCCTTGGGGATTATCATGTCCCGCATTCTCTTTTGGTGACAGCGATATGACTGATCAGCGCAAAGGCAGCGATGCCGAACCCACCACTCACTTCGGCTTCAAGAACGTCCCGGAAAGCCAGAAAGCGGAAAAAGTCGCTGAGGTGTTTCACTCCGTAGCGGCCAAGTACGACCTGATGAACGACGTGCTCTCCGGCGGCATGCACCGCCTGTGGAAGCGCTTCACCATCGAGCTGTCGGGTGTACGCACCGGCAACCGCGTATTGGATATCGCCGGCGGTACGGGCGACCTGGCGGCCAAATTCTCCAAGCTCGTGGGTCCGACCGGCCAAGTGGTATTGGCGGACATCAACGGCTCGATGCTCAAGGTCGGTCGTGACCGCCTGCTCGACAAGGGCGTGGCCGGCAATATCGAATTTGTCCAGGCCGATGCGGAAAAGCTGCCGTTCCCCGACAACCACTTCGATTGCGTGACCATCGCTTTCGGCCTGCGCAACGTGACCCACAAGGAAGACGCGATCCGCTCGATGCTGCGCGTGCTCAAGCCGGGCGGCCGCCTGTTGGTGCTGGAGTTCTCCAAGCCGACCAACGCGCTGATGTCCAAGGTCTACGACACCTACTCCTTCGCCTTCATGCCGTTGATGGGCAAGCTGATCACCAATGACGCGGAGAGCTATCGCTACCTGGCCGAATCGATCCGCATGCACCCCGATCAGGAAACCCTGAAGTCGATGATGGTAGAGGCCGGTTTCGACCGCGTGACCTACCACAACATGACCTCGGGCATCGTGGCCCTGCACCGCGGCATCAAGCCCTGATGCTGCTCAAAGGTCTTCTCGCCAGCGTTGAACACGGCCTCAACCGTGTGCTGCGCCTGGACAGCACCGCCCTGGCGCGGCTTGCGCACTTGAACGGCAAGGTCATCGCCGTCGACTGCAGCAGCCCCGCCTTGCAGCTGTTTATCCTGCCCAGCGATGAAGGCCTGCTGCTCGCGACCCAATGGGCTGCCGAGGCCGATTGCACCCTGCGTGCGCCGGCGTCCAGCCTGTTGCACCTGGCGCTGAGCCGCAACAAAACCGCGATCCTCCACGGCACTGAAGTGCATTTGGAAGGTGACAGCTCGGTGCTGATGGACCTGGCCGCCGTGCTGCAGGACCTGGAGCTGGACTGGGAATACGAGCTGTCGCGCTGGATCGGCCCCGTCGCCACCCAGTTGATCAGCGGGCACCTGCGCAGCCGCTCGCGTTGGTACCAGCAGGGGTTCGCCAGCCTCAACCAGAACCTCGCCGAATACCTGAGCGAAGAATCGCGCACCCTGGTCGGAGAACGGGAAGCGCAAGCGCGCTTTCGTGAACTCGACAAGGCCAAAATCGACCTGGAACGCCTCGAGGCCCGCTTCGAGCGCCTGAGCCGTTCCCTTGATCCAAGCGATAACGCATGAAGCTGCTCGCCGTCCGCCGTTTGTTTCGTATCCAGCGCGTCGTAATCCGCTACCGCCTCGATGACCTGCTGTTCGCCCTGCCGCTGCCGTGGTTCCTGCTCGCTGTACGTTATGTACTGCCGTGGCGCTGGTTCCCGCGCAAACAGCTGGAGCTGAGCCGTGGCGCGCGCCTGCGCCTGGCGTTGCAGGACCTGGGGCCGATCTTCATCAAGTTCGGGCAGATCCTCTCGACCCGCCGCGACCTGCTGCCCGAAGACATCGCCGACGAGCTGATGCTGTTGCAGGACCGCGTGCCGCCGTTCGATTCCCAGCAATCGATGAAGCTCATCGAAGAACAGCTGGGCAAGAAGATCAGCGAGGTGTTCAGCCGCTTCGACGTCGACCCGCTGGCCTCTGCTTCGGTCGCACAAGTGCACGCGGCGCAGCTCAAGACCGGCGAAGAAGTGGTGGTGAAGGTGATCCGCCCCGGCCTCAAGCCGATCATTGGCCAGGACCTGGCGTGGCTGTTCATTCTCGCCCGCGCTGCCGAGCGTTTCTCGGCCGATGCGCGCCTGCTGCACCCGGTGGATGTGGTCGCCGACTACGAAAAAACCATCTACGACGAACTCGACCTGCTGCGCGAAGCCGCGAATGCCAGCCAACTCAAGCGCAACTTCGAAGGCTCGCCACTGCTGTACGTGCCGCAAGTGTATTGGGATTGGTGCCGCCCCAAAGTGCTGGTGATGGAGCGCATCTACGGCGTGCAGGTCACCGACCTCGCGACGCTGGCCGACCAGCGTACCGATATGAAGATGCTCGCCGAGCGTGGCGTGGAGATTTTCTTCACCCAAGTGTTCCGCGACAGTTTCTTCCACGCCGACATGCACCCGGGCAATATCTTCGTCAGCACCGTCAACCCGTGGAGCCCGCAGTACATCGCGATCGACTGCGGCATCGTCGGCAGCCTGACGCCGGAAGACCAGGACTACCTGGCCCGCAACCTGTTCGCCTTCTTCAAGCGCGACTACCGGCGCGTGGCGCAATTGCACATCGATTCGGGCTGGGTGCCGGCTGAGACCAAGCTCAACGAATTCGAAGCGGCGATCCGTACCGTGTGCGAGCCGATCTTTGAAAAACCGTTAAAAGATATTTCCTTCGGCCAGGTCTTGATGCGCCTGTTCCAGACCGCGCGGCGCTTCAATATGGAAGTGCAGCCACAGTTGGTGCTGTTGCAGAAAACCCTGCTCAACATCGAAGGCCTGGGCCGCCAGCTGTACCCGGACCTCGACCTGTGGAATACCGCCCAGCCGTTCCTCGAACGCTGGATGCGCGAGCGGATGAGCCCGAAAACCGTGCTGGGCAACCTGCACAGCCAGATGGAACAACTGCCGCACTTGGCCAACATGACGCGCGACCTGTTGGAGCGCATGTCCCAGCCCCACGCCAAGGACCCGGCGCCACCCTGGAAGAAGCGCAAGGACGACTGGTTCCTGCGCCTGCTGGGCGCTGCGCACCTGGTCGGCGGGGTGATGCTGGCCATCGGTGGTCCGCTGAACCAACTGGGCCACTGGCCGGCTGGCATCATGGTCGCCGTGGGTGTTTATCTGATCGTGCGTCGATAGCCAATCCGGTTATACACTGTCGCAAATTGCCGGAGCCGAACATGAAAGACTGGCTGGACGAGATCAAGTGGGACAGTGACGGCCTGGTGCCGGCCATTGCCCAGGACTACAAGACCGGGCGCGTGCTGATGATGGCCTGGATGAACCGCGAGGCCCTGAGCCTCACTGCCACTGAGCAGCGCGCCATCTACTGGTCACGCTCGCGTGGCAAACTGTGGCGCAAGGGCGAAGAGTCCGGGCACGTGCAAACCCTGCACGAGATGCGCATCGACTGCGACGCCGACGTGGTGATCCTGAAGGTCGAGCAGATCGGCGACATCGCCTGCCACACCGGCCGTCACAGCTGCTTCTATCGCGTGTTCGAGAACGGCGAATGGAAAGTCGTGGAACCGGTGCTCAAAGACCCGCACGCCATCTACTCGGCAGGACACTGAACATGAGCGATACCCTGAACCGTGTGGCCCAGGTGCTGGAAGACCGCAAAGGCGCGGACGCCGACAGCTCCTACGTCGCCAGCCTGTACCACAAGGGCTTGAACAAGATCCTGGAAAAACTCGGCGAAGAATCCGTCGAGACGATCATCGCCGCCAAGGACGCGCAAATCAGCGGCGACTGCAGCGATGTGATCTACGAAACCGCCGACTTGTGGTTCCACAGCCTGGTCATGCTCGCCCAACTGGGGCAGCATCCACAGGCAGTGCTGGATGAACTGGACCGTCGCTTCGGCTTGTCCGGGCATGCCGAAAAGGCTTCGCGCCCGTCCGCTTGAATAACGTTGACTGAGGAATTGCAGCATGGGCATTTTTGACTGGAAACACTGGATCGTCATTCTGGTGGTCGTGGTACTGGTATTCGGCACCAAGAAACTCAAGAACCTCGGCACGGACGTCGGCGAGTCGATCAAGGGCTTCCGTAAAGCCATGAACGACGACGAAAAACCGGCCGACCCGGTGGTCAATCCCGTACCGCCGGCCCAGCCTGTGCACCCGCAGGCCACCCAGCCGATCACCGAGCGTCGTACCTTCGACGTGCAGGCTGAAAAAGTCGAAGAGCCGACCCGCAAAGACTCGTGAGCACTGACTAATGTTTGGTATCAGCTTCTCTGAACTGCTGCTCGTCGGCCTGGTAGCCCTGCTGGTACTGGGGCCGGAACGCCTGCCTGGTGCGGCACGCACGGCCGGCCTGTGGATCGGGCGCCTGAAACGCAGTTTCAACGCCATCAAACAGGAAGTTGAAAGGGAAATCGGCGCCGACGAAATCCGCCGGCAACTGCACAACGAACATATTCTGTCGTTGGAGCAGGAAGCCCGGAAGATTCTGTCACCCGTGCAGGAACCCGCCAAACCGGTGGAGCCGGTGGCTGACAACACCATCGCGCCAACCGTTGAGGCCGCTCCCGTGCAGCCCACCGCGCCAACCGAGCCTGCGCCGACGCCTGCCGCGTCGCCCGCGCCCCATGACCCCACATTGCCGCCGCGAGCCCCATGAGCGCTGATAAACCGGAAAACGACCAGCATATGCCGCTGGTCTCGCACCTCACCGAGCTGCGTACCCGCCTGCTGCGTTGCGTAGCGGCCATCTTCATCATCTTTGCCGGGTTATTCGCCTTTACCCAGCAGATCTACACCTTCGTCTCCACGCCGCTGCGCCAGTACCTGCCGGCCGGCGCGACGATGATCGCCACCGATGTGTCATCACCGTTCCTGACGCCGTTGAAGCTGACCATGATGGTCTCGCTGTTCCTGGCGATCCCGGTGATCCTGCATCAGATCTGGGGCTTTATCGCGCCGGGCCTGTACAAGCATGAGAAGCGCATCGCGGTGCCGTTGCTGGTGTCGAGCATCCTACTGTTCTACACCGGCATGGCGTTCGCCTACTTCCTGGTGTTCCCGTTGATCTTCAAATTTTTCGCCGCCGCCACCCCGGCCGGCGTGGAAATGATGACCGATATCACCAGCTACCTCGACTTCGTGATGACGCTGTTCTTCGCCTTTGGCGTGGCCTTCGAAATCCCGGTGGCCGTGGTGTTGCTGGTGTGGATCGGCGTGGTCAACGTGCAATACCTGAAGAAGATCCGCCCCTACGTGATCATCGGCTGCTTCGTGGTCGGCATGATCCTCACCCCGCCGGATATTTTCTCCCAGACCCTGCTGGCCGTGCCGATGTGGATGCTGTTCGAGATTGGCATCCTGTTCAGCAGCTTGATCACCAAGCGCGGCGAACACCCGGATGACCAAACCGCCGACGACGACCAGCCGCCAGCGACCCAGCCGTGAACCTGCTGCTGCTGGAAGAGGCCGACTTTATCGCGGCCGACCGTGTGGTGCTGCGTGATCGGCGCCTGGTGCACATGCAGGAAGTCCACCGCGCCGTCGTAGGCGACAGCCTGCGTGTCGGGCGCATCGGCGGGTTGATGGGCAATGCACAACTGGTGCGCCTGGAAGCCCGCGAAGCCGAACTGCAAGTGAGCTTCGACCAACCTCCACCGGCCAAACTGCCGCTGACGCTGCTGCTGGCCCTGCCGCGCCCGAAAATGCTGCGCCGGGTGCTGCAGACCGTGGCCGCCATGGGCGTGCCCAAGGTGGTGCTGGTCAACAGCTACCGGGTCGAGAAGAGCTTCTGGCAGACCCCGTTCCTGGAGCCCGAGGCGATTCGCGAGCAATTGATCCTCGGCTTGGAACAGGCCCGGGACACGGTGTTACCCGAGATTGTTATCGAAAAGCGCTTCAAGCCCTTCGTCGAAGACCGCCTGCCGGCCATGACCGAAGGCACCCTGGGCCTGATCGGTCACCCAGGCGATTACCCGGCGTGCCCACGTGGGCTGGATGAGCCGGTGACCCTGGCGATCGGGCCTGAGGGTGGCTGGATTCCCTACGAAGTGGACCTGCTGACCCAAGCAGGGCTGCAGCCGGTGCAACTCGGTGCACGCATCCTACGGGTCGAAACGGCCGTCACCGCCCTGCTCGCCCGGCTCTTCTAACCACAAACCTGGCAAACGACGCAGCTCCCCTGTGTCACTACAGATTCCTGCGTATCTGCCGATAACCCGTGAATAAGTCCAAGCCTTGTTCCACGGGAGTTTGCAGTATGTATCGTTGGTTAGCCGAAAAGCTGGGGAATGTCAGCGTCAAAACCAAACTTGGCGTGGGCTTCGGCCTGGTATTACTGCTGACGCTAATGATCACCTTCACCGGCTGGACCGGGCTCTCAGGCGTGATCAGTCGCGGGGACAAACTGGGTTATATCGCCAGCCTCAACGACCTGAGCAAGGACCTGCGCATTGCGCGCCTGGACTTCGAAATGCGCCGTGGCGAACAGGGGCCGGCAGCCGTCAATGAGCTGCTTGGCAAGCTGGAAGGTGGCCTGAAAACCGCGCGCACCCTAATCGAGCAGCCCGCCGATATTGCCCTGATCGATGATCAACTGGCAGGGGTCGACCAGTACAAACGGGCATTTGATGCCATGGTCCAGGCCGGAGCCAATCGCGAAAACGCCCGTAGCAAATTGGGCGATACCGCTGACAACGCGGTACTCAAGGTAAACGAAGTCGAAAAATCCCTGCTGCAAGGTGACAGCGTCAGCCAGTTCAACAGCGTTGTCGATGTGAGCAAATTGATCCAGCAAGCGCGCTTTCAGGTGCGCGGCTATACCTACAGCGGCAAGGTCGAAGCAGAGCAGCCCGCGCTGGACGCCATCGATAATGCCCTGAAAAAAATCGCCAGCCTCACGGGCCAAATCCCTGAACAATATTCGACCAACCTGCAACAGGCCAGCGTGTCACTGCAAGCCTATCGCGCAGCGGTCAGCCAATACCGCGACTCTCAGGTTGCCAGCGCTGCAGCGCTGAAAATCATGGGCGTGCAGGGCGACATACTGCTGGACCGCAGTAACAAGCTGACCACCTCGCAAACGGTGGTGCGTGACGCCGATGCGGCAAACGCCAAGCAGCTGTTGCTGTTGGCCACCGTACTGGCGCTGATCTTCGGCCTCGTCGCCGCCTGGGCTATCACCCGCCAGATCATCATCCCGCTCAACCAGACACTCCAGGTGGCCGAACGCGTGGCCTCGGGTGACCTGAGCCACAACCTGACCTCTCTACGCCAGGATGAACTGGGTCAACTGCAACGCGCCATGCAAAGCATGACCGTCGGCCTGCGTGAGCTGATCGGTGGCATCAGCGACGGCGTCACCCAAATCGCCAGCGCCGCTGAACAGCTGTCCGCCGTGACCGAGCAAACCAGCGCCGGGGTCAACAGCCAGAAGGTCGAGACCGACCAGGTCGCCACCGCCATGAACGAAATGGCCGCCACCGTGCAAGAAGTGGCGCGCAACGCCGAGGAAGCCTCCGAAGCTGCCGTGGCCGCTGACCAGCAGGCCCGTGAAGGCGACAAAGTGGTCGGCGAAGCCATCGCCCAGATCGAACGCTTGGCCACCGAAGTGGGCAACTCCACGGCGGCCATGGGCGACCTGAAGCGCGAAAGCGACAAAATCGGCAGCGTGCTCGACGTGATCAAGTCCGTGGCCCAGCAAACCAACCTGCTGGCCCTCAACGCCGCGATTGAAGCCGCACGTGCCGGCGAAGCCGGGCGAGGTTTCGCCGTGGTGGCGGACGAGGTACGCAGCCTGGCCCAGCGCACACAGAAGTCCACCGAAGAGATCGAAGAGCTGATCGTCGGCCTGCAAAACGGCACCCAACAGGTCGCAAGCATCATGGACAACAGCCGTGGCCTGACCGACAGCAGCGTCGAGCTGACCCGCCGTGCCGGTAGCGCCCTGGCGAACATCACCCGTACGGTCTCGACCATCCAGGCGATGAATTCGCAGATCGCCACGGCGGCCGAGCAGCAAAGCGCGGTGGCCGAGGAGATCAACCGCAGTGTGTTGAACGTGCGCGATGTGTCGGAACAAACCTCTTCGGCCAGCGAAGAAACCGCAGCCTCCAGCGCTGAGCTGGCGCGCCTGGGTATCTACCTGCAAACCCTGGTCGGGCGCTTCCGTATCTGACGGTTCTTACGGCGGCGGCCGGTCGAGGCCGCCGCAACTTGTGAAAATTCCTACACAGTTATCAGCCCGCCATCACTCCGAATCGAATTAGCGTGTCTACGCGCTTTATCAGATTTGGAGGTTCACCATGTTTCCTCGGCTGACCCGCTTGCTGGTCAACGCCAGCGTCCGACTCAAACTTGCCCTGGGGTTCGGCCAGGTGCTGGTCCTCAGCCTCGCCATCGCCATGACTGGCTGGCAAGCCTTGAATGCGGTGCTTTTCCGCTCAAGCAACTTGATCGTGCTGGGCCAACTGGCCGCTGTCGCAGAGGCCATGCGCGCCGATCGTATCGTGTACCGCACCCTGACAGACGCCACCAGCCTGGGCAAAATGACCCTGCAGATTGGAACAATCGACCAGCACCTCGACTACTTGCAAGACCACGTCAAAGACCCGGCCGACCTGCAGAGCCTGCAGGAAGCGAGACGCCTGGTGGCCGGTTTCAAAGCCGTACTCGTGGAGCTTGCGCCGCTGATCGAACGACGCGAAAACATCCACCCCCTGCTGCAAAAGGCCACACTCCAGGCCGGCGATACACTCGCTCAGTTGGCCAGTGAACTGCCCGACCAGCAGGATCAGCAGGCACTCGATGCCATCGAGAACCTGCGTCAAACCATAGAGCAGGCGGAGGAGCGTGCCCGCAGCCCTGCCTGGGCCGCGGAATCATTACAGGCCTATGCAGAAACGCTCGGCAAGGCGCTCGACACCCTGGCCATCGCTCAAGCCGCTGTCACGCGCCTGCCGGTAGACTCGACGTTGCTTGAAACCGACCTGGCGGATTATCGCGCGCAGCTACTGATGCTCAAGGACGCTCAAGTCACCACCGAAACCGCGCAAAACCGCTTCGAGCAACAGCTCAACCAGTTACTCGAGCAAACCGAACGGGTGAGCCAGAGCCAGATCGTCAAGCGTGACAGCGAGGCGGAACACACCCGCATGTTGCTTGTCAGCGTCACGGTTGCCGCCCTGTTGCTGGGGGCGTTGGCGGCCTGGTGGATCGCCCGCCAAATCGCGCTGCCGCTGCACCAAGCCTTGGCAGCCGCCAACCGCATTGCCGAGGGCAACCTGAGCGACAGTGGGGTGGTGGAACGTCGGGATGAGTTGGGCCAGTTGCAGCAAAGCATCGGGCAAATGGCGCGCAACCTGCGCGGCCTGATCAGCGGTATTGGCGACAGCGCCCGACAAATCGCCAGTGCCGCCACACAGCTGTCCACTGTCTCCGAGCAGACCCGCGCCGGGCTCAGCAACCAAAAGGACGAAACCGATCAGGTGGCCACCGCCATGAACGAAATGCTCGCCACCGCCCAGGAGGTCGCCCGGCACGCCGAGCAGGCGTCTATCGCGGCCAATGAAGCGGACCAACAGGCCAGCGCCGGTGACAAGGTGGTTGCACAAGCCATTGAGGAGATCGGCCATCTGGCCAGTGAAATGGCCCTGTCCAGCCGCGCCATGCTGGCACTGCAGCAGGAGAGCCAAAAAATCGGCAGTGTGCTGGACGTGATCAAGTCCGTGTCCCAGCAAACCAACCTGTTGGCGCTGAACGCGGCCATCGAAGCCGCACGCGCGGGCAATGCCGGTGAAGGGTTTGCGGTGGTAGCCGATGAAGTACGCAGCCTGGCGCAACGCACCCAGGAATCGGCCGAAGAAATCGAAGGGCTGATCAGCGGCCTGCACGCCGGTACACAACAGGTGGCCGACATCATGGACAGCAGCCGCCACCTGACCGACCACAGCGTCGGCCTGACCCGCGACGCCGGCGACGCACTGGCGGCGATTGCCCGGACGGTATCGATCATCCAGGAAATGAACCCGCAGATTGCCGCCGCCGCCGAACAACAAAGCGCCGTGGCCGAGGAGATCAATCGCAGTGTGTTGAAGGTACGGGATGTTTCCGAACAAACCGCAGCCGCCAGCGAGGAAACGGCGGCGGCGAGCGTTCAGTTGACGAGATTGAGCCTTGACCTGCAGACACTGGTCGGCAAATTCAGGCTCTGAGACTCACCACATGTGTGGCGGCTGGCTTGTTGTGGCGAGCGAGCTTGCTCGCGCTGGGCTGCGAAGCGGCCCTAAAAACCTGCCACTGCGATTTGGCTTAAAAACGCGGATGGGTTTATGGGGGCCGCTACGCGGCCCAGCGCGAGCAAGCTCGCTCACTGCAGGTCAACTTTTAGCGCTCTGGAAGTGTTGACTACAGGACCTGGCGCAGGAACGCCTGGGCGCGAGGGTCTTTCGGTGAGTCGAAGAACTCGGCCGGGGCCGCATCTTCCAGCAACTTGCCATGATCGAAGAACAGCACGCGGTCCGCCACTTCACGGGCAAAGCCCATTTCGTGGGTGACACAGACCATGGTCATGCCCTCCAAGGCGAGCGTCTTCATCACGTCCAGCACTTCGCCGACCATTTCCGGGTCGAGGGCCGAGGTGGGCTCATCAAACAGCATCACCTTGGGCTCCATGGCCAACGCCCGGGCAATCGCGACTCGTTGCTGTTGGCCACCGGACAAGCGTGAGGGGAACTCATTGGCCTTCTGTGCAATGCCGACCTTCTCCAGCAGCGCCAGGGCCTTGGCCTCGCGCTCCTGCTTGCCGCGCTTGCGCACGACTTTCTGCGCCAGGCACAGGTTTTCCAGCACGGTCATGTGCGGAAACAGGTTGAAGTGCTGGAACACCATGCCGACTTCGCGGCGGTAGGCGTTCACGTCGGTCTTCGGGTCGGCCAGTTGCAAACCGTCGATGCTCACCGAGCCGGAGTCGAACTCCTCCAGGCCGTTGAGGCAACGCAGGAACGTGGACTTGCCGGAGCCGGACGGGCCGATCACTACCAGTACTTCGCCCTTGGCCACCCGGGTGGTCACATGGTCCACCGCACGGACCACATGGCCACGAGTGTCGAAGACTTTTACCAGATCGCGGACTTCAATCACTTTGCGCGAGCCTCCGCTCAAGCCGGCTGGCCATTTTCGACAGCGGCAGGTTGATCAGCAGGTACAGGCCTGCCACGCAGAACAGGATTTCAAACGGCGAAAATGAAGTGGTGATCACTTCACGGCCACTCTTGAGCAATTCGGTAATCGCGATCACCGACACCAGGGACGTGTCCTTGACCAGGCTGATAAATTGCCCGGCCAGCGGTGGCAGCACGCGCTTGAACGCCTGCGGCAGTACCACATGGCGCATCGACTGGCTGGCACTCAGGCCCAGGGAGCGCGCGGCTTCGTTCTGGCCACGGGTGATGGACTGCACACCGGCGCGGACGATTTCAGCCACATAGGCACCGGTAAACAGCGACAGCGCCGCAATCCCGGCGAATTCCCGGGACAGGTTGAGCACCGTACCGATAAAGAAATAGAAGATGAAGATCTGCACCAATAGCGGCGTACCGCGCACCAGCTCGACGTAGATCGTCGACAGATCACGCAAGGTCGGGTTGCTGGACAAGCGGCACAAGCCGGTCGCCAGACCAATCGCCAGGCCGAGGATTCCGGACACCACCGATAACCATAGCGTGGTCCACAAACCCCACATCAATGGCCCCAACGCCCAATGCCGGGTCACGCCCACCACATCGCCTTCGGCGACATCGTCACCGCGCGCCACTTGCAGGCTGTTGTCGGCAACAGTCAGTTTTTGCTCGGTGCCGGCGTCGTTGCGCAAGGTCACTTCGGCGACGTCGCCTTTGCGGACCAGCTCGACAACCGTGGAGATGTCAGCGGCGCGTTGGGACTCTTCAGCCTGGTAGGCGAAGTACTGCGGTACGCGGTTCCAGCGCCATTCGTAGGACATCAGCGAGGTGGCGTAGTACAGCGCACCGGCCAGGCCAACCAGCACGACCACAGTCAGCAGGTGCCAGGGCCATTGGGCTTTTTTCTGTTTCATTTACTCAGTATCCAAAAGAGTCGGGCGCGCGCCAGCCTTATTCCATGTCCTTGAGCCACTCGGAGTTCTTGAACCACTTGTCATGGATGCGATCGTAGGTGCCGTCGTTGCGGATCTGGTGCAGGAAGTTGTTGATGAAGTTGATGCTGTCGTAGTCGCCTTTCTTCAGGCCAAACGCCAGGGGTTCGAAGGTGAAGGGTTCTTCCAGGAACACCAGCTTGCCATTGCCGACTTTTTTCTCGGCGACCACGTTGTACGGCGCGTCATACACAAAGGCATCGGCCTTGCCGTTGACCACGTCCAGCACGCCTTCCTGCTCGTTGTCGTAGCCGTGGTACTTGGCTTTGGAGATCAACTTTTTGGCGACCATCTCACCGGTGGTGCCCAGCTTGGAAGTCAGGCGGTATTTCTCGTCGTTCAAGTCTTTGTAGGACTTGATGGTGCCTTCCAGTTCCTTGCGGATCAGCAGGGTCTGGCCGACCACAATGAAGGGTTCGCTGAAGTTCAGGCGCAGGTTGCGTTCCTGAGTCAGGGTCATGCCGCTGCCGATCATGTCGAACTTGCCGGTCAGGAAGGCGGGGATAATGCCGTCGTAGCCGGTGGATACCAGCTCCAGCTTGACCCCCATGGACTTGGCCATGGCCTTGAGGATGTCGACTTCGAAGCCGATGATTTCACCGCGCTTGTCTGTCATTTCGAACGGCATGTAGGTCGGGTCCATGCCGACTTTCAGCGTGCCGCGCTTGACCGCATCATCGATCGCACCCGCCTGGACCGCAGCGGCCGCGACCAGTGCGGTGACGCCGAGCAGCAGCATCGAAAGATACTTTTTCATCATCAAGTCCCCTGAACGATTTTTGTAAGGTCGGCGCGCAAAAGGGCTGCACCATTTCGGGGTGCGATCCTAACCCACTCGTTGCTCGTCACAAAGGTTTCACGGCTATTTGTTATCGGCATATGTCGGAAAAGCCCCACATCGGTGCGGCAAAGCTCAGGGGCAGACACTTACGCAGAGGAGTACCGGCAACCGGTTGATGTGTAAGCAGTTATGACTTTCAGTCGATTTCCACCCACCAATCGGTGTCTTTAAACCACTTGTCGTGCAGGCGATCGTAGGTCCCATCCTGGGCCACTTGATTAAGAAAATGGTTGATCCAGTTGAGGCTGTCGAAATCGCCCTTTTTCAAGCCGAACGCCAAGGGTTCGAAGGTAAAGGGTTGCTCAAGTGCCAGCAGCGTGCTGTTTTCCGGGCGGCTCAGGGCGATCAGGTTGTAGGGTGCGTCATGAATAAAAGCATCGGCCGCTCCCGCCAACACCTGGCGTACCCCTTCTTCCGGAGTGGCAAAACTGCTGATGCGGGCCGCCCCCAAAAACCGTCGGGCTGCCGCCTCACCCGTGGTGCCTTCGGTGGTGGCGATCCGGTAACTGGCGTCATCCAGGTCCTCGACACTGCTGACCTTGCCCAGAAGCCTTGGGTGCAACACCACCGACTGGCCGACCACGATGAACGAGTCGCTGAAGTTGAGCTTGAGGTTGCGTTCCTGGGTGACGGTCATGCCGCTGCCGATCAGGTCGAATTTCTTTGCCTGCAACCCCGCCACCAGCTCGGTGTAGGGCACAGTGACCAATTCAAGCTCGACCCCCAAGGCTTGGCTCATGACCTTGAGCAGGTCGATTTCAAAGCCGACGATGCGTCCCTGTTTATCGGTCATTTCGAAGGGCACGTAGGTGGGCGTGGTGCCGACCTTGAGCGCGCCGCGTCGAACGGCGTCGTCAATCGCGCCAGCCTGTGCCAGGCCCATGTGAATCCATGCGACAGCGCTGATCAGCAGCGCAGAACAATAGCCTTTGCTCATGAAGACCCCAGTAGCCGGTTAAATTCGGGGCGATGCTAACTCAGCCACGGGCACGGCAATACGCCTCGAACAAGGGTCTTTTGTTTCGAAATAACAAGAGGTTAAGCCGAGAGGGAAAGTAACGAAAAACGCTGTAGGACCAGCGTTCGGAACACCCCCGAGGAGAACCCTCGGGGGCGTCTGAATCAGGCCGGTTGGGCCTGGGACGACAGCGGTTGCAGCGGCAGCAACGGCGCGTGCGGGTCAGCCTTGATCGATTCCCGCCAGGCGGCGAGCCACTCGGCATGGCCTTCGCTCCAGACCTGCTCGTGCAGGCGAGCCAGGGCTACCGGGTCACTGAGCAAGGCCAGGCGTTCACCGTTGTTGAGGCCGGCAGGACCGACTTTCAACGCGTGACGCACACGTTCGGCACGCAGGTACTCGATCGGCTCGGCCTGCGCGTGACGCGAGGTCGCCAGGGCACAGGCCAGGGCGTTCTGCTGCGGGTCGACCACCGAGCGCACAAAGCCGTCATTCAGCGCATGCCAACGGTTTTCGTGGGTGTACTTGTCGGTGGACAGCAGCGCTTGCGGCGGATTGTATTCCTCAGGGATCAGGAACAGGCTCTCGTCGCGGGACTTGAGGCCCAGCCCGACACGGCTGGAAATCACCGACACCGGGATCGACAGCATCAGCGACCCCACGATCGGCACCAGCCACCACAGGAAGCTTGGGTTCAACCACACCACCAGCAACGCCCAAAAGAAGCCGAGCAAGGTCTGGGTGCCATGGCGCTTGATCGCTTCACCCCATGGGGTGGAGTCATCGTCACGCTGCGGCGAGTTCCAGGTCGCGGCCCAGCCGAGGAACGCGGCGAGTACGAAACGGGTGTGGAAGATCATCCGTACCGGTGCCAGCAGCATGGAGAACAGCATCTCCAGCAGCATCGACAAGGTCACCTTGAACTTGCCGCCGAACTCTTTCGCGCCTTTGGCCCAGATCAGGATGATGCTCAGCAGCTTCGGCAGGAACAACAGCACGATGGTGGTGGAGAACAGCGCCACCGCTTTGTCCGGATGCCATTGCGGCCACAGTGGGTAAAGCTGGCGTGGCGCCATGAAGTACTGCGGCTCCATCAGGGTGTTCACTGCCAGCAGGGCCGTGGACAGCACCAGGAACAGGAACCACAACGGTGCCGACAGGTAGGACATCACACCGGTCAGGAACACCGCGCGGTGCACCGGGTGCATACCCTTGACCAGGAACAGGCGGAAGTTCATCAGGTTACCGTGGCACCAGCGACGGTCACGCTTGAGTTCGTCCAGCAGGTTCGGCGGCAGTTCTTCGTAGCTGCCCGGCAGGTCGTAGGCAATCCACACGCCCCAGCCGGCACGACGCATCAGCGCAGCTTCAACAAAGTCGTGGGACAGAATAGAACCGGCGAACGCGCCTTTGCCCGGCAATGGCGCCAGGGCGCAATGCTCGATAAACGGCTTCATGCGGATAATCGCGTTGTGACCCCAGTAGTGGGATTCACCCAACTGCCAGAAGTGCAGGCCGGCGGTAAACAGCGGGCCGTAGACGCGGGTCGCGAACTGCTGCATGCGTGCATACAGGGTGTCCATGCCCGACGCACGCGGCGCGGTCTGGATAATCCCGGCGTCCGGCGTGGCTTCCATCAGGCGCACCAGGCTGGTCAGGCATTCGCCGCTCATGACGCTGTCGGCGTCGAGCACGACCATGTATTTGTAGTCACCGCCCCAACGACGGCAGAAGTCGTCGAGGTTGCCGCTCTTGCGCTTTACGCGACGGCGACGGCGGCGATAGAAGATCTTGCCGAAACCACCCGCTTCACGGCACACGTCGAGCCAGGCTTGCTGTTCGGCGATGCAGATGTCGGCGTCATTACTGTCGCTGAGCACGAAGAAGTCGAAGCGGTCGAGGTCACCGGTGGCGGCGACCGACTCGAACGTCGCGCGCAGACCCGCGAATACACGCGGCACGTCTTCGTTGCAGATCGGCATCACCAACGCGGTGCGGGCGTCTTTCGGAATCGGCTCGTCGCCGGCACTCTTACCGGAGATCCGGTATTTATCGTGGCCGGTGAGCAGCTCCAGAAAGCCCATCAACGCGGTCCAGAAACCCGCCGAGACCCAGCAGAACAAAATCCCGAACATGATCAGGATGCTGGTTTGCAGGGCGTAAGGCAGTACCTGGGTAGCGGTTTGCAACAAGGTCTGGTTGCGGATTTCGTCGAAGTCGACCAGCGACCAGCCCTGGTACGGCATGATGCCTTTCATGTACCAGCCGGCGACGATGGTCTGGCCGAGCATCAGCACCAGCAGAATGTAACGGCGGATCGAACCCACGGTGCGCCAGCGGGCGGCCGGCAATACGCGCTCATCCTTCGGCGGGGCCGGCGGGTTGCTGCGGCCGGTGAGACGACGCCAGCCGCGCACCAGGATATTGGTACGCCACGGCTCCGGCACCACACGGGTACGACGAATCGGCGGCGTGGCCTTGAGGCACACACGGCCGCTGGCATCCAGCACCAGCATTTCGGCGTCTTGCAGCTCTTCGGCCGTGTTGAGGGTCAAACGGCGGCCTACCGACGCCTGGGCGGCGTCGGTGGGCGCGTCGAACGTCGACGACGACAAACGCTCGTGCAACTCGGTGAAGGATGTGCAGCCCGCCAGTTCGGCGCGCTGCTCAGCGGTCATCGGTAGATGCGCCAGGTACTCGGACAGAGTCTCAGGCGTTACTTGAGAATTACTCATCGGCAGGCAACTGATAGCTCCAGGTTTCGGTCAGGACTTGTTCGGTCTTGATCGGCTCCGGCGTGGCTGGGGCAGCTTCTGGCTGCTTGGCTTCCTTGTCTTTCGCGTCTTTCTTGGCCTGTTTCTCGTGTTGCTTGGCCAGGACCTTGTCAGCCTTGAGCACGTGGCTCGAGTCCTGCTCAGGGGCCGGCGGTGCAACATCCTGCACCAGCGCCGCGCGCATTTCGGTCGGCTTGCCTGCGTCCTTGATCTTCATGCGCAGGGTCAAGCGCCAGCCTTTGGTGTGCTCGTTGTAGCGCACGCTGTTTTCAACCAGCTCGGCGTTGTCGCTGACACTGACCTGGCTGCGCACCGGGGCATCCGCCGGCAGCGCCTTGAGGGACGGGCCCTCGAAGTCGACCAGGTAGGCCACGCTGCCGTCAGGCTGGCGGATCAAGTTGGATTGCTTCACGTCACCGGTGGAGCGCAGGGTCTGCTTGACCCAGGCGCTGTCGGCCGGGTGCAAGGCTTTCTCGTCCATGGTCCAGTGCAGGCGGTAGGAAACGTCCAGCGGCTGGCCCACTTCCGGCAGTTTTTCCGGGCTCCAGAAGGCAACGATGTTGTCGTTGGTTTCATCGGCGGTCGGAATCTCTACCAGGTTGACGGTGCCTTTGCCCCAGTCGCCCTCAGGCTCGATCCAGGCGCTTGGGCGCTTGTCGTAGTTGTCGTCGAGGTCTTCGTAGTGGCTGAAGTCGCGGCCGCGTTGCAGCAGGCCGAAACCTTTCGGGTTCTCTACGGTGAAGTTGCTGACCGACAGGTGTTTAGGGTTGTTCAGCGGACGCCAGATCCACTCGCCATTGCCGGCATGGATCGACAGGCCGCTGGAATCGTGCAGCTCGCGACGGTAGTTCAGCACTTTGGACGGCTGGTTCGCACCGAACAGGTACATGCTGGTCAACGGGGCTACGCCCAGTTTGGTGACCTTGTCGCGCAGGAACATCTGGGATTTCACATCGACAATGGTGTCGGTGCCCGGACGCAGGATCAGGCGATAAGCGCCGGTAGCCCGTGGCGAGTCCAAAAGGGCAAAGATCACCAGTTGTTTCTCACCCGGCTTTGGACGTTCGATCCAGAACTCGGTGAAGCGCGGGAATTCTTCGCCGGACGGCAAGGCAGTATCGATCGCCATGCCACGGGCGGACAGGCCATACGACTGACCCTTGCCGACCACGCGGAAGTAGCTCGCGCCGAGCATGGTCATGATTTCGTCTTGCTTGTCGGCCTTGTTGATCGGGTACAGCACACGGAAGCCGGCATAACCCAGTTGTTCGGTGGCTTTAGGATCAAACTTCACGTCGCCGAAATCGAAACGCGTCGGGTCGTACTTGATTTCCTGGACGCTGTCGGCGGTGACTTCATTGATTTTCACCGGTGTATCGAAGTGCATACCCTGGTGATAGAAGGACAGCTTGAACGGGGTGTTCTGATCGGCCCACTCGGCTTTTTCGTTGCGGAAACGAATCTTCTGGTAGTCCGCGAATTTCATTTCGCGGAATTCGTTCGGCAGATTGCTGCGCGGAGCTTCGTATTTCTGCCCGGCCAGCTCTTTTGCCTTGGCCGACACATCATCCAGACTGAATGCCCACAGTTGACCCGCGCCGAACAGGCAAAACAGGGCAGAGCCCGTCACCAGTGCGTTTCGTAACCGTTTGGCTGACAATTTTGGTGCATTACAGGGACTAACAATCACGAGCAACCCTCGCCGAAAACAGATCAAAAAACCAACGGCCAGCTATCTATATGCCAGGTTGGCGAGCATTGTTCCGACTCCCCTTGGGCAAAATGATTCCCCATCGGTTGTCGGACAAGTCTCTACCTAAGTCAAAAATGGACCAAACAACGCTGATCCCCGTAGCGCGCGATTATCTAGTAGCCCGCGAAACAACGCATCAGGGATAACGAAGTATTTGTAGCGAAACCCTACGTTTTTAGGCATTAAAAGTCGTTTTTAATACATTCACGTCTGTAAGAGGAAGGTGACAGGCCCGTCATTGACCAAATGCACCTGCATATCGGCGCCAAAACGCCCCGACGCCACCTTGCCATGCAATTGTTGCGCTTGTAACAGCAAATGATCGAAAAGCGCTGCTCCCAGGGCCGGCGGGGCCGCTGTGGAGAAGCTCGGCCGCAGCCCGCTCTTGGTATCCGCCGCCAGGGTGAACTGCGACACCAGCAACAAACCGCCGTCGATATCCTTGAGCGATAGGTTCATCTTGCCTTCGTCGTCACTGAATACCCGGTAGTTCAGCAGCTTGTGCAGCAGTTTATCGGCACTCTCCGGCGTATCCGAAGGCTCGACAGCCACCAGCACCAGCAACCCCTGATCGACGGCGCCGACGATTTCGCCCGCCACCTCGACCCGGGCGCCTCGCACCCGTTGCAACAGGCCCTTCATGCTTCTTCAGGCGGAAGATCAAGCAGGCGCCGTGCCATTTCAGCGGTCGCGCGGACCAGCGCATCGGTAATACCGGGCTCCGACGCCGCATGGCCTGCCTCGCGAATCACCTGCAGCTCGCTGTTGGGCCACGCCTGATGCAGCTCCCAAGCGTTATCCAACGGGCAGATCATATCGTAGCGACCGTGGATGATTACGCCAGGCAGATGCGCAATCTTGTGCATATCGCGGATCAGTTGGTTGGGCTCCAGGAAGGAGTTGTTGGTGAAGTAGTGACATTCGATACGCGCGATGGACAGCGCGCGCTGCGGCTCGGAAAACCGCTCCACGTGCTGCGGGCTCGGGCACAGCCCCAGCATGCGGCCTTCCCAGCCGGACCAGGCCTTGGCCGCGTGCATCTGGGCGATTTGGTCGTTGCCGGTGAGACGCTTGTGATAGGCCGCGATCATGTCGTGGCGCTCTTCCGCCGGGATTGGCGCGATGTAATCCTGCCAGTAATCCGGGAACAGACGGCTGGCACCGGCCTGGTAGAACCATTCGATATCCTGCGGGCGGGCCAGGAAAATGCCACGCACGATCAGGCCATGCACACGCTCTGGATGGGTTTGCGCGTAGGCCAGGGCCAGGGTCGAGCCCCAGGAACCGCCGAACAGCACCCATTTGTCGATGCCCAGGTGCTCGCGGATGCGCTCCAGGTCGGCGACCAGGTCCCAGGTGGTGTTGTTTTCCAGGCTGGCGCGAGGGGTGGAGCGCCCGCAACCACGCTGGTCGAAGGTGACGATGCGGTACAGGTTCGGGTCGAAATAGCAGCGGCTCTGTGCGTCGCAACCTGCGCCAGGGCCACCATGGATGAATACGACGGGCAAACCTTCGGGGGAGCCACTTTCATCGACGTACAGCGTGTGGGTGTCATCGACTGCCAGATCGTGCCGGGCGTAGGGTTTGATCTGCGGGTACCAAGTCTGCATTGCGCGCTCCGTAAGGGGTCGGGTTCATCCCTGGGGGGACGTCTTTTATTTTGCCGTCTGGCACTATAAACCCGAATTGTGCAATGAGCATGTCCTTGCGCGCTTAGACCTGTGTCAGCCCTTCTCTCCCCCGGCCATCGGGGTCCACAGAGTGGATACGCCCGCGGCGTGTAGAGCCTGCCGGCAAAGGAGCGACAGTGAGACCGTCATCGGGGGCAAGCCCCCTCCCACACTTGCCCGCGTTTTGTCTGGATGACCGCGGTTCAATGTGGGAGGGGGCTTGCCCCCGATAGCTATTTCAGCAACACCACCACTCACCGATAGCGCGCTTGCCCCCAAGCTAACACCCCTTCCAGCAATTGCTTGAGCACCACCCGCGTCGGCTCGGCCACGTCCGGGCGATAACGGAACGGCTCAACCTCTTCCATGTAAGTGCTCTGGCACAACTCCAGCTGCACAGCATGGATATCCTGCGCCGGGTCACCGTAATGCCGGGTGATATGGCCGCCCTTGAAACGTCCGTTGAGTACATGGGTGTACTGCGGATGGGTGGCGCAGATGGCCTCCAACTGGCTGGCCAGTCCTGGATCACAGGCAGCGCCGTTGAAGGTGCCAAGGTTGAAGTCCGGCAACTTGCCGTCGAACAGGTGCGGGATCACCGAGCGAATCGAATGCGCGTCAAACAGCAAGGCATAACCGAACTCGGCCTTGAGCCGCGCCAGTTCTTCTTGCAGCGTGCGGTGATAGGGGCCCCAGATCTTTTGCAGGTAACTGGCGCGCTCGGTCTCGCTCGGTTCCAGCCCTTCACGGAACAACGGCACACCCTCGAACAACGTGGCCGGGTACAGGCCGGTGGTTGCACCGGCATACAGTGGCTTGTCGTCGGAGGGCCGATTCAGGTCGATCACAAACCGCGAATATTCGGCCGACAGGGTGCTGGCACCCAGGGCTTCGGCGAAGTCATACAGCGTGGGGATGTGCCAGTCGGTGTCCGGCAGGCTTTGCGCCTCGGGGATCAACCCTGCCTCGACGGCGGGTGTGAGGCGCAGGCCGGCGTGGGGCATGCTGATCAGCAGCGGCACGCGGCCTTGTGTGAAGTTCAGAACCTTATCCACAAGCAATACTCCTCAAACAGTGACGTCGACGCCGTGGCGCACGACGCGTTTATCCAGCTCGCCACCCAGCCAATAGGCCAGGTCGGCAGGGCGATCGATCTGCCAGGCCACAAAGTCCGCGACCTTGCCCACTTCCAACGAACCATGAGTGTCGCCCATGCCCAGGGCAGTGGCGGCATGTTGCGTAGCACCGGCGAGGGCTTCTTCCGGGGTCATGCGGAACAGCGTGCAGGCCATGTTGAGCATCAGGCGCACCGACAGCGCTGGGGACGTGCCGGGGTTGAGATCGCTGGCGATGGCGATTTTCACACCGTGTTTGCGCAAGGCCTCCATCGGCGGCAACTGGGTTTCGCGCAGGAAGTAGAACGCGCCGGGCAGCAAGACCGCGACGGTGCCGGAGGCGGCCATGGCGATGGCGTCTTCTTCGGTCATGAATTCCAGGTGGTCCGCCGACAACGCGTGGTAACGCGCCGCGAGGCTGGAGCCGTGCAGCGACGAAAGCTGTTCGGCGTGCAGCTTCACCGGCAGGCCCAGTTGCTGGGCGACTTTGAACACGCGCTCCACCTGCTCGGTGGAGAACGCCAAGTATTCGCAGAACGCATCCACCGCGTCCACCAAGCCTTCGGCCGCCAAAGCCGGCAGCATTTCGGTGCAGATGTGGTCGATGTAATCGTCGGCGCGGTCCTTGTACTCCGGCGGCAACGCGTGGGCCGCCAGGCACGTGGCGCGCACGCTGACCGGCAACGCTTCGCCGAGGCGACGAGCGACGCGCAGCAATTTGCGTTCGTTGACCAGGTCCAGCCCATAGCCGGACTTGATCTCCACCGTGGTGACGCCGTCGCGCAGCAGACTGCGCAAGCGCTTTTCAGCGCTGGCAAACAGCTCATCTTCCGTCGCAGCGCGGGTGGCACGCACGGTGCTGGCAATACCGCCGCCCTTGGCGGCGATCTCGGCGTAGCTGACACCTTCGAGGCGCTGCTCGAATTCGCCGCTGCGGTTGCCACCGAACACCGTGTGGGTGTGACAGTCGATCAGCCCGGGGGTGACCCACGCGCCGTGCAGGTCATGCACCTGGGCGTAATCCGCCGTCGGTACCTGGCTGCGGGGGCCGACCCACTCGATGAGCGAACCGGCGGTCACCAGGGCGGCGTCCTCGATGATCGAGTATTTGCCCTGGGCCATGGTTGCGACGTGGCAGTGTTGCCAAAGCGTTTTCATCAACGCCTCCCTAGATTAACGATGAGACAAAGCCGGGTCGTAGTGCACCTTGGCCGCTTGCCCGGCTGCAGGCTTGACCCACAACAGGTAGGCAACCACCAGCAGCACGATCCACACGGCACCGACCAGCAAAGCGGCCTGGGTGTCCGGGAAGTAACCCAGCACGCCAAACACGAACAGCATGAAGACGATGGCGGCCGCTGGCGCATAAGGCCAGAACGGCACGGGGAATTTCAGCTCGGCGACTTGTTCCTGGGTCATCGAGCGGCGCATCGCGACCTGGGTGAACAGGATCATCAGCCAGACCCACACAGTGGCGAAGGTCGCAATCGAGGCGATCAGCAGGAACACGTTTTCCGGGATCAGGTAGTTGAGCACCACACCGCCCAGCAGCGCCGCGCCCATCACCACCACGGTCATCCACGGCACGCCGTGCTTGGACAACTGCGCAAAGCCCTTGGGCGCCTGCCCTTGTTGGGCCAGGCCGTACATCATGCGGCCGGCGCCGAAGATGTCGCTGTTGATGGCCGAGACGGCTGCCGAGATCACCACGATGTTGAGGATGGTCGCCGCCGAGCCGATGCCCAGGTTGCTGAAGATCTGCACGAACGGGCTGCCCTGGCTGCCGATCTGCGGCCATGGGTAGATCGCCATCAACACAAACAAGGTCAATACGTAGAACAACAGGATACGCAGCGGCACCGCGTTGATCGCCTTGGGGATCACGCGTTGCGGGTCCTTGGCTTCGCCGGCGGTGATACCGATGATTTCAATGCCGCCAAAAGCGAACATTACCACCGCGAATGAGGCGATCAGGCCGCCGATGCCATTGGGCATGAAGCCACCGTGGGCCCACAGGTTGCTGAGACCGCTGGCCTGGGTGTCACCGGCCGAATGGATGCCGAACAGCATGATGCCGAAACCGCCGAGGATCATCGCGACGATGGCGCCGACCTTGAGCAGCGACAGCCAGAACTCCATTTCGCCAAACACTTTGACGTTGCACAGGTTCAGGCCGCCGATCAGAAACACAATGCCGAGGACCCAGACCCAGCGCGCGACGTCGGGAAACCAGAAGCCCATATAGATGCCGAAGGCGGTGACGTCGGCCAGGCAGACGATGATCATTTCAAAGGCGTAGGTCCAACCGAGGATAAACCCCGCCATTGGGCCCAGGTAGGTGCTGGCGTACTGGCCGAAGGAGCCGGCGACCGGGTTGTGCACGGCCATTTCGCCGAGGGCGCGCATCACCATGAACACGGCGGCGCCGCCGATCAGGTAGGCCAGCAGCACAGCGGGGCCCGCCATCTGGATCGCAGAGGCAGAGCCATAGAACAGCCCGGTGCCGATCGCGGAACCGAGTGCCATGAAGCGAATATGTCGGGCGCTGAGCCCGCGTTTCAAACCCTTTTCTTGCTGTTGCATTTCTCGTCCTTAATTATTCTTATCCTGAGAAAAATCCAAACCTGGCGCCTGACAACTGTAGTGAGCGGGCTTGCCCCGCGCTGGGCTGCGAAGCAGCCCTGAAATGGCCACCGCATGTCTTCAGACAGAACGCGACGGCAGGTTTTGGGGCCGCTGCGCAGCCCAGCGCGGGGCAAGCCCGCTCACTACAGGGTGTTGCGGTTACAGGCTCGGCAGGAGATTGGCCGGCACCAGCTCATTCAGGCAGCGAGTGGCGAGCAATTCGCTGGCGGCGTTGATGTCCGGGGCGAAGAAGCGGTCCTTGTCGTAGAACGCCACTTTGTCGCGCAAAATCCCACGTGCTTTTTCCAGCTTCGGTGAGGTTTTCAGACCTTCGCGCAGGTCCAGGCCCTGGCACGCGGCCAGCCACTCCACGGCGAGAATGCCACGGGTGTTCTCGGCCATTTCCCACAGGCGTTTGCCGGCAGCCGGGGCCATCGACACATGGTCTTCCTGGTTGGCGGAAGTCGGCAGGCTGTCGACGCTATGGGGATGAGCCAGTGCCTTGTTCTCGCTGGCGAGTGCGGCGGCGGTCACTTGGGCGATCATGAAACCGGAGTTCACCCCGCCATTGCCGACCAGGAACGGCGGCAGTTGCGACATATGCTTGTCCATCATCAGCGAGATACGACGCTCGCTCAGGGAACCGATTTCGGCGATGGCCAGCGCCATGTTGTCGGCAGCCATGGCCACCGGTTCGGCGTGGAAGTTGCCGCCGGAAATCACGTCGCCTTCAGCGGCGAACACCAGCGGGTTATCCGACACGGCGTTGGCTTCGACCACCAGCACTTCAGCAGCCTGGCGGAACTGGGTCAGGCACGCGCCCATGACTTGTGGCTGGCAGCGCAGGGAGTACGGGTCCTGGACCTTGTCGCAGTTCTGGTGCGACTGGGACACCTGGCTGCTTTCACCCAGCAGGTCGCGATAGGCCGCAGCGGAATCGATCTGGCCGCGTTGGCCGCGAGCCGCGTGGATGCGCGCATCGAACGGCGAACGCGAACCCAGCACCGCCTCCACGGTGAGGCCGCCGCAGGCCAGGGCGCCGGCGAACAAGTCTTCGCCTTCGAACAGCCCACGCAGGGCATAGGCGGTGGACACCTGGGTGCCGTTGAGCAGCGCCAGGCCTTCCTTGGCGGCGAGGGTCAGCGGCGTCAGGCCCGCGACTTTCAACGCTTCGGTCGCTTCCAGCCATTCGCCTTTGTAACGCGCCTTGCCTTCGCCGAGCAGCACCAAGGACATGTGCGCCAGCGGCGCCAGGTCGCCGGACGCGCCGACCGAACCTTTCAACGGGATGTGCGGGTACACCTCGGCGTTGATCAGCGCGATCAGCGCGTCGATCACCTGGCGGCGGATCCCGGAGAACCCACGGCTCAGGCTGTTGACCTTGAGCACCATGACCAGTCGCACCAGCGCATCGCTGATCGGCTCACCGACGCCCGCGGCGTGGGACAGCACCAGCGAACGCTGGAGGTTTTCCAGGTCTTCGCTGGCGATGCGGGTCGAGGCCAGCAGGCCAAAACCGGTGTTGATGCCGTAGGCGGTGCGGTTCTCGGCGAGAATCTGCTCCACGCAGGCCACACTGGCTTCGATCTGCGCCGTGGCGCTGTCATCCAGGCGGAGGGTTACCGGCTGCTGGTAGATGGCGCGCAGTTGGGCAAGGCTCAGCTGGCCTGGAATCAGGTTTAGCGCAGTCACATTCATACTCCTTGTGAATTGTTCTTTTTGAATACTTCTGTTGAATAAGTCTTCAGTGCAAATTGGGTAATGCGGTGTCTTTGAGCACCTGGGCAGCCGCCGCAATGTCCGGCGCCAGCCAGCGGTCCTGTTCATAAGCCGGCACCACTTCACGCAACAGGCGCCAGGCGCGGTCGGTGCCCACGCCGAAGTGCTGGTCTTTCAAAAATTCGAACGCCTGGGCCGCCAGCAAATACTCGATGGCGAGGATCTGAGTAACGTTGGCCAATACCTGATGCAGCTTGAGCGCGGCATTGGTGCCCATGCTCAGGTGGTCTTCCTGCAGGCCCGAGGTGACGAAGTTGTCGAGCACCGCCGGTTGCGCCAGTTGGCGGTTTTGCCCACACAGTGAAGCGGCGACGTACTGCACGATCATCATCCCGGAGTTGACCCCGGGGTTGCTCACCAGGAACGCCGGCAGGCCGCTGACGTGCGGGTTGATCAGGCGATCCAGGCGGCGTTCGGCCACTGAGCCGATTTCAGCCATGGCAATCGCCAGTATGTCCGCCGCCAACGCCACGGATTGCCCATGCGGGTTGGCCTGGGACACCACGCGATAGTTGTCCGGTGTGCCGAGCACCAACGGGTTATCGGTGGCGCTGTTGAGTTCGGTCTCGATTTGACGGGTGGCGTGCTCCACCTGGTCGCGCGCCGCACCGTGGATCTGCGGGATCGAGCGGATGCTCAGGGCGTCCTGGGTGCGAATGCCTTTGCTGCTGGCGATCACTTCGCTGCCATCGAGCAAGGCGCGCAGGTTCATCCCCACGTGCTGCATGCCAGGGTGCGGCTTGAGCGCGATGATTTCTTCATCGAACGCATCGATCTGCCCGCGCTGGGCTTCGAAACTCATGGCGCCGATCACGTCGGCCCATTGCAGCAAGTGATGCGCATCAGCCAGGGCCAGGCAGCTCAGGCCGGTCATGCACGGCGTGCCGTTGACCAGGCACAGGCCGTCCTTGGCGCCGAGCACCACCGGCTGCAAGCCTTCCGCACTTAATGCCTCTTGAGCGGGAACGATCTGACCGCGGTAACTCACATTGCCCACACCCAGCAAGGCCACACCGACGTGGGCCATATGGGTCAGGTAACCCACTGAGCCCTGGGACGGCACTTGCGGTGTGATGCCGTGGTTGAGCAGCGCCAGCAGCGAGTGCACCACTTGCGGATGCAGGCCGGATTTGCCGTGGCTGTAGTTGATGATGGCCGCGCAGATGATCGCGCGGGTCTGCTCGTCGCTCAATGCCGGGCCGACGCCGCAGGCATGGCTGAGCAAGGTGTTGCGCGACAGCTGGCTGAGTTGCTCGCCCTTGAGCGACACATTGCACAGCGCGCCCAGGCCGGTGTTCACGCCATAGGCGCGCTCACCGCGGGTGACGATGCGCTGCACGATGGCCTGGGCGTTGTCGATGCGCGCCCAGGCCTGGCCCGAGAGTTCGAGCACCGCGCCGTGGCGGGCGACGGCGACTACGTCCTGCCAGCGCATTGGGGTGTCGGGGAGGGTGATTGTTGTTGCCTGGGGCATCTTCATACTCTCTTCAATTCTTGTGCAGCCTTACCGGCCCTATCGGGGGCAAGCCCCCTCCCACCTTTGATCGGGTTAACACAGGGCCAATGTGGGAGGGGCTTGCCTGCGATAGGGCCAGCCGCCGCACCCGATCTTTTGGGTCAGACCACCGCCGCCCGCCGCTGAACAAACCGATCCACATACTCATCCGCCGGCGAATGCAGGATCTCCCGAGGCGTGCCGACCTGGATCAGCTTGCCGTCCTTGAGGATCGCAATGCGGTTGCCGATGCGCACGGCCTCGTCGAGGTCGTGGGTGATAAATACGATGGTTTTGTGCAGGGTCTTTTGCAGCTCCAGCAGCTGGTCCTGCATCTCGGCGCGGATCAGCGGGTCGAGGGCGCTGAAGGCTTCGTCCATCAGGATGATGTCGGTGTCGGCCGCCAGTGCGCGAGCCAGGCCCACACGCTGGCGCATGCCGCCGGAAAGCTGGTGCGGGTATTTGTTTTCGTAGCCCTTGAGGCCCACGGTTTCGATCCAGTGCAGGGCGCGTTCGGCGCACACCTGCTTGGTTTCACCACGCACCTTGAGGCCGTAGGCGACGTTGTCGAGCACGCTCTTGTGGGGCAGCAGGCCGAAGCTCTGGAACACCATGCTGATCTTGTGCCGACGGAATTGGCGCAGGGCTTCCATGTCCAGTTGCAGGATGTCTTCGCCGTCCACCAGGATCGCGCCGCTGGTCGGGTCGATCAAGCGATTGAAGTGGCGCACCAAGGTGGATTTGCCCGAGCCCGACAGGCCCATGATCACGAAGATCTCACCGGTGCCGATGCTCAGGGACAGGTCGTTCACGCCGACCACACAACCGGTCTCGGCCAGGACCTGGTCCTTGGTCTTGCCCTGCCCGACCATGGCCAGCGCATCCTTGGAGCGCGCGCCGAAGATCTTGAAGACGTTTTTAACTTCGATTTTACTGACAGTAGTCATTTGCTCGCCTCGTGTCGTGGACGACCATAGGCCTGGGTAATGCGGTCGATGACCACGGCGAGAATCACGATCGCCAGTCCGGCTTCGAGGCCTCGGCCAACGTTGAGGGTCTGGATGCCGACGAGTACGTCTTCACCCAAGCCACGGGCGCCGATCATCGAGGCGATCACCACCATCGACAGCGCCATCATGGTGGTCTGGTTGATACCGGCCATGATGCTCGGCAACGCCAGCGGCAGCTGCACGCCGAACAGTTGCTGCCAGCGGTTGGCACCAAAGGCGTTGATCGCTTCCATGACTTCGCCGTCAACTTGGCGAATGCCCAAGTCGGTGAGGCGGATCAGCGGCGGCGCGGCGTAGATCACCGTGGCAAAAATCGCCGGGACCTTGCCCAGGCCGAACAGCATCAGCACCGGGATCAGGTACACGAAGCTGGGCATGGTCTGCATGATGTCGAGCAACGGCATCAGCACCGAACGCAGGCGATTGCTGCGCGCCGACAGAATGCCCAACGGAATGCCGATCAGCACCGAGATCACCGTGGCGACCATCATCAGCGCCAGGGTTTGCATCAGCTTGTCCCACAGGCCAACCGCGCCCACCAGGAACAGCAAACCGACGATCACCGCCGTGGTCACCACCTTGCGGGTGGCGTGCCAGGCAACCGCGCCGACGATGGCCAGCATCAGCCACCAGGGGGCTGCGCGCAGCAACCCTTCCAGGTTGACGATGGCCCATAGCAGGGTGTCGGAGATGTGCCGGAACACATCACCGTAGTTGGTGACCAGTGAGTCCACCCAACCGTTGACCCAGTCGGCGATGGAAAACGTAAAACTCTCAGGAAACATAGCGTGCTCTCGATCCAGTGGGTTGTGGCCAGGCGCCCGGCTGCCCCTCAGGGTAGCCGGGCACGCTTGACCTACAAGGCCGCGTCGATTTTCTTGGCTGCGTCTTCACTCACCCAGGCGTGCCAGACTTCAGGATGTTCCTTGAGGAAAATTTTCGCCAGTTTCGGCGACTCAATTCGCTCCTTGGCCATGCGACCCAGGTTCTGGTTCAGCAGGTCGATGGGCAGGTTGACCTTTTCCAGCACGGCCACCAATTCCGGGGCTTGCTCGTGGAAAGCCTTGGACAGGCCAACCTTGATGCTCACGCTTTTATCCACGCCGGGTTTTTCTTCCAGCTTGACCAGGTCGACCTGGCCCATCAGCGGCGTGGGCGACCAGTAGTAAAACAGGATCGGCTCGCCGCGCTTGTAGCTCGACAGCACCGCCGCATCCAGTGCCGGGCCGGTGCCTGGGCGGAAGTTGGTGTAGGTGCTTTCCAGGCCGTAGCTCTTCAGCATTTCGCTGTTGTCCAGCTCGCAGGTCCAGCCGGCCGGGCAGTTGTAGAAGCGGCCCTTGGACGGCTCTTCCTGGTCCTTGAACACCGAGGCGTATTTGGCCAGGTCGGCGATGTTCTTCAGGTCCGGCGCCTTGGGTTCCAACTTGCGCTTGGCGTCGCCTTCGATCACGTAGCGCGGCACGTACCAGCCCTCGATGGCGCCGACAATCGGGGCACCGACGCCGACGACTTTGCCGGCCTTCTCGGCCTTGTTCCAGACTTCACTGCGGCCGACCCATTCTTCGGCAAACACTTGGATATCGTTGCTGCTCAGGGCGTTTTCCATGGTGATGGAGTTACCCGGCAGGCTGTCGGTTTTGCAGTCGTAGCCTTTTTCCAGCACGGTTTGCAGGATGTCGGTGAGCAGCATGCCGCTTTCCCAGTTCAGGCCGGCAAATTTCACTGGTTTGCCGGATTCGCACCAGCCGGCCGCCTGGGCGCCAGCGCTGGCCAGCAAACCTGCAGAGAGCAAGGTGGCCAGCAGGGTCTTATGCATTTTCATTGTTGTGACGCTCCCAATCTTGAAATGGATTACGGCAGTCAGTAGGCATCCTGCCCTGTCCACGTCCCATCAGGCTTGTGCGGCCAGCCCGTTTGTTGTTGGTGTAGCGCCCTGCTCTACCGGCAGGATCAGGTGATCGGGCACTGTGCCGTGCCATTTTTTCGCACACAGGTAATACAGGGCTGCAGGCAGTACCAGACCGATGATCCAGGAAATGTCCACGTCACCCAGCGCGGCCACCAAGGGGCCGGTGTAGAACTTGGTGGAGATGAACGGCAATTGCACCAGCACGCCGAACACATAGACGCTGATACCGAGCAGGTTCCAGCGGCCGTAGCGACCGTTCGGGTCGGCCAGCGCCGGCACGTCATAACGCTCGCGAGTGATGCAGTAGTAGTCCACCAGGTTGATCGCACTCCAGGGCGTAAAGAACGCCAGCAGGAACAGGATGAAAGACTTGAACGCACCGAGGAACGAGTGCTGGCCCAGCAACGCGATCAGGGTCGCGGTACCGACGATGACCAACACGAACACCAGACGCTGCAGGCGCGTGACCTCCAGGCGGCCACGGAAGCCGCTGATGATGGTCGCAATGCACATGAAGCTGCCGTAGGAGTTCAGCGTAGAGATGGTGACCTTGCCGAACGCGATGCTGAAATACAGCAGCGCAGCGGTGGCACCGGTGCCGCTCAAACCCACGATGTAGGCCACTTCGTGACCGGCGAACTGCCCGTTGGACATGGCCGCGGCAAACACGCCGAGGACCATCGCCACCTGCGCGCCAATGACCGAACCGGCGCCGGCGGCAAGGAAGGTTTTCACCGAAGACGTCGCGCTCGGCAGGTAACGTGAATAGTCCGCCACGTAAGGGCCGAAAGCGATCTGCCAGGAGGCCGCGAGCGACACCGCCAGCAGGAAGCTGCTCCAACTGAAGTGGCGGATTTGCAGGAGGGCGCCAACGTCGGTCTGGCTCACCAGGCGACTGAACAGGTAGACAAAGGCAATCACGCCAATGACGCTGGCGACGCGGCCGATGAAATGGATTACCCGGTAACCCAGCACGGTGACCAGCACAATGACACTGGCGAAGATCAGGATGCCGACGCTGTCACTGACCCCAAACAACTGGCCCAGCGCCTGGCCGGAAAGCACGGTGCCGGTGGCGGTGAAACCGAGGTACATCAGGCACACCAGCACGATCGGGATGGCCGCGCCGTAAACGCCGAACTGAACCCGGCTGGAGATCATCTGGGGCAGGCCAAGCTTGGGACCTTGCGCCGCATGCAGCGCCATGACACCGCCGCCGATGAGTTGACCGATCAACAGACCGATCAACGACCAGAACACATCACCGCCCAGCACCACGGCCAGGGCCCCGGTGACAATCGCGGTGATTTGCAGGTTGGCGCCCATCCATAGGGTGAACTGGCTCAACAGACGACCGTGTCTTTCCACTTCCGGGATGTAGTCGATCGAACGCCTTTCGATCAACGGGGTGGTGTCATTTGCAGCCATGTTGTTCAACCTCTGATGGATTGTTTTCTGGTTCACTGCAGATCAAATGTGGGAGGGGGCTTGCCCCTCCCCCCTGGGTTACTTGATCATCGGCAGGTTCAGGCCCTGTTCCTTGGCGCAGTCGATCGCGATCTGGTAGCCGGCATCGGCGTGACGCATCACCCCGGTGGCCGGGTCGTTGTGCAGTACGCGGGCGATCCGCTCAGCCGCTTCGTCGGTACCGTCGCAGACGATCACCATGCCGGAGTGCTGGGAGAAGCCCATGCCCACGCCGCCGCCGTGGTGCAGCGAGACCCAGGTCGCGCCGCTGGCGGTGTTGAGCAAGGCGTTGAGCAGCGGCCAGTCGGACACAGCGTCGGAGCCGTCCTGCATAGCTTCGGTCTCGCGGTTCGGGCTGGCGACCGAGCCGGAGTCCAGGTGGTCACGGCCGATCACGACCGGCGCCGACAGCTCGCCGCTGCGCACCATTTCGTTGAACGCCAGGCCGAGCTTGGCGCGCTGGCCCAGGCCAACCCAGCAGATACGCGCCGGCAGGCCCTGGAAGCTGATGCGTTCGCGGGCCATGTCCAGCCAGTTGTGCAGGTGGGCGTCGTCCGGGATCAGCTCTTTGACTTTGGCGTCGGTCTTGTAGATGTCTTGCGGGTCGCCGGACAGAGCCGCCCAACGGAACGGGCCGACGCCACGGCAGAACAGTGGACGGATGTAGGCCGGTACGAAGCCTGGGAAGTCGAATGCGTTTTCCACGCCTTCTTCCTGGGCCATCTGGCGGATGTTGTTGCCGTAGTCGAAGGTCGGGATGCCTTGTTTCTGGAACGCGAGCATGGCTTTGACGTGCACGGCCATCGATTGCTTGGCGGCCTTGATCACGGCGGCGGGCTCGGTCTTGGCGCGGGCGCGGTATTCGTCCCAGGTCCAGCCGGCCGGCAGGTAGCCGTTGAGTGGGTCGTGGGCGCTGGTCTGGTCGGTGACCATGTCCGGGCGTACGCCACGCTTGACCAGTTCCGGCAGGATTTCCGCCGCGTTACCCAGCAGGGCGATGGAGATAGCCTTGCCTTCCTGGGTGTATTTGGCGATACGCGCCAGGGCGTCGTCGAGGTCGGTGGCTTGTTCGTCGACGTAACGGCTGTTCAGGCGGAAATCGATGCTGACCTGCTGGCACTCGATGTTCAGCGAGCACGCACCGGCCAGGGTTGCAGCCAACGGCTGGGCACCGCCCATGCCGCCGAGACCGGCGGTGAGGACCCAACGGCCTTTGAGGTTTGAATCGTAGTGCTGGCGACCGGCTTCGACGAAGGTTTCATAGGTGCCCTGGACGATGCCTTGGCTGCCGATGTAGATCCAGCTGCCGGCGGTCATCTGGCCGTACATGGCTAGGCCCTTGGCATCCAGTTCGTTGAAGTGTTCCCAGCTCGCCCAGTGCGGCACCAGGTTGGAGTTGGCGATCAGTACACGCGGGGCATTGCTGTGGGTCTTGAACACACCGACCGGTTTACCAGATTGCACCAGCAGGGTTTCGTCGTCGTTCAGGTGGGTGAGGCTCTCGACGATCTGGTCGTAGCACTCCCAGTTACGTGCCGCACGGCCGATACCGCCGTACACCACCAATTCTTTTGGGTTCTCGGCCACTTGCGGGTCGAGGTTGTTCATCAGCATGCGCAGCGGCGCTTCAGTCAGCCAGCTTTTGGCGGTGAGCTTGTTACCGTGGGCGGCACGGATTTCGACGTCACGGTATTTTGTAGGCTTGGTCACAGCTAGGACTCCTCGGCGATCGACGCGCATGCTTGGTGAGTGCGAAGACGACTCTTACGCACACATCTTTACTTGTACATACAAGCATATGCAATCGAGCGGCCAACTTTCCGGGCGAGGTGTTTGGATTTTTTTGGAAAGTGCGTGCAAGCCTTGGAAATTAAGGCTTCAAGGCATGATGAAATTTCTTAAGAGGCAGGTTTACGGCGAGGGAGGTTTGTCACCAGAGCGAGGTTTTGCGCCACGCTGGGGCATTCGGTAACAAATTGGTGCGAGGACTGGAAACAGATTATGTAAACAGCGCAAAAACAAATGTGGGAGGGGGCTTGCCCCCGATAGCAGTGTTTCAGTCATAGATGTACCGACTGATCCACCGCCATCGGGGGCAAGCCCCCTCCCACATTTTTTAACCGCGCTGGGTCAGTTCGATCAGGCAGCAACGGCCCGTGACCGAGATATCCAGCAAGCCAGCGTTACCGTCCACTTGCAGGCAATCGTGATGGCCGAGTTTCTCGCCCAACACCTTCACTTCATCCGCCACGCTGAACACCAACACCGTCTGCGCCGTGCTGAAAAACCGCTGCACGCCATCCACCCACTGCAACCGCGCGTGGTAACGCTCTGGCGAATAGATCAGGTTGAAATCGCGGATCGGCCCCGTGATCAATCGGCAGGACACCTGGCTGTCACCCCTGAACGCAAAGGGTTGCAGCGGTAACAACCCGCGCTGCTCTTCACCATCAACGGTCAACACCATGCCGGCACCTTGGATCACGGTGATCACGCGCTGGTAGCCGGCGAAGCTGGAAAACCCGCCCGACTCTCCAATATCGGCAATCGACAGGCGCCAGCCAAAGCCCTCTAGGCCAGTGCCTGCATCACGGGTGATTTCTTCGGTACTGCCACCGCCGTTTTTCCACGGCATGCGCACGTAATCGACGGCGCGCCAGACGCTTATTGCACTCATTTACTGAAACGTCCTTCCAAGCTATGACGGGAACCGGGGTGGATCAAACGCGCGGCAGTCACCGGCTGACGGCCAGACCAGGTGCGCCTGCGAATCAACAGGCATGGCTCGGTAGGCTCGATCTGCAGCAACTTGCATTCGGCGGCGTCGGCGAGGATGGCTTCAACCACGTGCTCACCTTCGGTCAGCGGCGCCACCTGGTTCAAATAGGCATAGGGCGTCTGCTGGGTGAAATCCTGCTGCAGGTATTCCGGCGCGACCAGGGCGTTGACGAAGCGGTCTTCGATTTGCACGGGGATATCGTTTTCGAAGTGCACGATCAGCGAGTGGAACACCCGACCGCCTTCGCGCATTTCCAGGGCGACAGCGCGCTCGGAACCGGCGGCCTCTTCACCCAGGGTAATGACCTGGCACGTATGGCGATGACCGCGAGAGGCGATCTCATCGGCAATGTTGTGCACTTCAAACAGCGCGGATTGGCTCTTGGGCTCGGCGACGAAGGTGCCCACGCCTTGCATGCGCACCAGCAGACCTTCGGCGGTGAGCTCGCGCAGGGCGCGGTTGATGGTCATGCGGCTGAAACCCAGCTGGCTGACCAGTTCGCTCTCCGACGGCACGCGGTAATGGGGCGGCCAGTTGCCGTTGAGGATCTGCTGGCTGATCATCTGTTTGACACGGGCATACAAGGGCGCCGGACTTTCGTCCATGTGGGCAGCCAGTGGAGACTTGGCGGGCGGAGTCGGCACAGGGAATCCTTGCAGGGGGAAAAGATGCATAGATTGCCGGAGTTTACCGAGCAGGCAAACGTCTGTATATGTATATACAAATAAACACACGACCGGGGTGCCTTGATCATGTCCGCTTTCTTTGCCGAACGCGCGCTGCTGCCTAATGGATGGGCCAATGATGTACGTCTTGAAGTCAGCGCCGATGGGCTGCTGACACAGGTTGAGGCCAATGCCAGCGCAGAGGGTGCCGAACGGCTGAGAGGCCCGGTATTGGCGGGCATGCCGAACCTGCACTCCCATGCATTCCAACGTGCCATGGCCGGTTTGGCCGAAGTCGCCGGCAACCCGAATGACAGTTTCTGGACCTGGCGCGACCTGATGTACCGCATGGTGGGCAAGATCAGCCCGGATCAATTGCAGGTGATCGCGCGCCAGCTGTACATCGAGATGCTCAAGGCCGGCTACACGTCCGTGGCCGAGTTTCACTATGTGCACCATGACGTCAGCGGCCAGCCGTATGCCGACCGCACGGAACTGTCGCGTCAGATCAGCCAGGCAGCGGCCAGCAGCGGGATCGGCCTGACGCTGGTGCCGGTGCTCTATACCCATTCCGGTTTTGGCGGCCAGGCGCCCAATGAGGGCCAGCGCCGGTTTATCAACAGCACTGAACACTACCTGGACCTGCAAGCACGCCTGCAGCCGGTCCTCGCGGCGCAACCGGCGCAGCAGTTGGGCCTGTGCTTCCACTCGTTGCGCGCGGTCACGCCACAGCAAATCAGTGACGTGCTGGCCGCCAGCGACAAGGCGTGCCCGGTGCATATCCACATCGCCGAACAACAGAAAGAAGTCGACGACTGCCTGGCCTGGAGCGGCAAGCGCCCGCTGCAATGGCTCTATGACAATGTCGACATCGATGAACGCTGGTGCCTGGTGCACGCCACGCATGCCGACGCAGACGAAGTGACACGGATGGCCAAGAGCCGCGCCATTGCCGGCTTGTGCCTGACCACCGAGGCCAACCTCGGTGACGGGATTTTCCCGGCGGTGGACTACCTCGCCCAGGGCGGACGCATGGGCATCGGTTCCGACAGCCATGTTTCATTGAGCGTGGTGGAAGAACTGCGTTGGCTGGAATATGGGCAGCGCTTGCGTGATCAACGGCGCAATCGCTTGTATCGCAGCGATCAACCGATGGTCGGCCGCACGCTGTTTGATGCCGCCCTGGACGGTGGTGCCCAGGCATTGGGACAACCGATTGGTCAGTTGGCAGTGGGTAAGCGTGCGGATTGGATTGTGCTGGACGGTAACGACCCTTACCTGGCGACAGCGACAGAGGACGGGATTCTCAATCGCTGGCTGTTCGCAGGCGGTGATCGGCAAGTGCGTGATGTGCTGGTCAACGGCAAGTGGGTGGTGCGGGACGGGCATCATGCCGGCGAGGAAGAAAGCGGCCGTGCGTTCACGCAGGTCTTGAGGGATTTGCTGGGCTAACCGGCAACCCATAACCCATGTGGGAGGGGGCTTGCTCCCGATGGCGGTGTATCAGTTTCAGACGTGCTGACTGACACATTGCAATCGGGAGCAAGCCCCCTCCCACATTGGATTGGCGCTGGTCCAGAGTTACTGCGAAGTCTTCGCCATCTGCTTGTCCGACGTGCGCCAGATCAGCCGTGTGGTGTCATACCCCTGCTGCCGCGCCCTGCTCAGCAGGTCTTCGCGGGTGTCCGCATTGACCGTCGGCGTGCGCGACAATATCCACATGTAACGCCGGCTCGGGCTGCCGACAATCGCGGTCTTGTAGTCATCGCTGACGTACAGCACCCAGTAATCGCCCTTGGCAACGCCCGGCAATAGGGCGGTAAACCAGTTATTGAATTCCACCCAGAGCTTGTCGGTCTTGCCCGGCACTTGCGGCGTAGCCGTGCCCTTGGCTTCTTCCCACTTCCATTCGGTCGTCAGGCAGCGGTTGAACACCGACATATCGCCATCCGGCAGCAGCGTGTAGCGCGCCTCGGACTGTGCGCAGTTGCGTTGGAAGTACATCGGCAATCGCGCCAACTCATACCAGGTGCCCTGGTAACGCTTGAGGTTGACGTTGTTCGCGGTCTTGGGTTGCAGATCATCGCCAGAATGGCTGGCGCAGCCCGCCAAAAACAGGCTGGCGCAAAGGAACAAAACAAAACGGATCATTCTTCTTCTCCCGCAGGCTTTCGCCCCGGTTTACTTCAGGCCTTGCCCGGAAAACATCAGAACCTTGTCACCGGCATATTGAACGCTGATAAAGCTGTTTTTATCGCCCCAGGTGCAACTGGACATGCCCAGTGCGCCGGAACAATCAGTCGGCTTGCCCAGCAACGACTCGACCTCTGTCTTGGCCATGCCAGCCGACAATTTTTGATAATTTTCTTGGTTGACCTTGCTGCAAGCGGCCAACAGCACGCAAAAAGCCAGCAGGGAGAGACGGCGTAACGACATGGAAAAACTCCTGGAGGGACTGAGCAGCATGGGGGTCTGCCAGAAGCTTAGAAGGGAAAAGAGGTTTCTGGTTCCCGATGAGCAAAAACAAAAAAGCCCCGAAAACGCTGAAACGTTTCGGGGCTTCTTCAAGGGTGAACCGGCTCACAACAACGCCGATCACTTATCGCGAAGACTTACTTCTTGTGGTAGGCCGTCACGCGCTCAACTTCTTCCTTGGAACCCAAGAACACCGCCACACGCTGGTGCAGGCCTTCGGGCTGAATGTCGAGAATGCGCTGGTGGCCGTCGGTGGACGCGCCGCCCGCTTGCTCGACCAGGAAGGACATTGGGTTGGCTTCGTACATCAGGCGCAGTTTGCCTGGTTTGGACGGCTCGCGGCTGTCACGTGGGTACATGAACAAGCCACCACGCGTCAGGATACGGTGCACGTCAGCCACCATCGCGGCGACCCAACGCATGTTGAAGTTCTTCTTCAACGGGCCTTCTTCGCCCGCCATCAACTCGCCCACGTAACGCGTGACCGGCTCTTCCCAGTGGCGCTGGTTGGACATGTTGATCGCAAATTCCTGGGTGGATGCAGGAATGGTGATGTCTTCGTGGGTCAGTACGAAGCTGCCCATTTCGCGGTCCAGGGTGAAGCCTTTGACGCCGTCGCCCAGGGTCAGCACCAGCATGGTCTGTGGGCCGTAGATGGCGTAACCGGCAGCCACCTGCTCGGTGCCTGGCTGCAGGAAGGCCTTTTCGTTCAGGGCTTCGTTCTGGCTCAGGTATTCGTTCGGGCAACGCAGTACCGAGAAGATGGTGCCAACCGGTGCGTTGATGTCGATGTTGGACGAGCCGTCCAGTGGGTCGAACACCAGCAGGTACGCGCCTTTCGGGTATTTGCCCGGGATCTGGTAGGCATTGTCCATTTCTTCGGACGCCATGCCGGCCAGGTGACCGCCCCATTCGTTGGCTTCGAGCAGGATCTCGTTGGAGATGACGTCGAGCTTCTTCTGCACTTCGCCTTGCACGTTTTCAGTGCCCATGCTGCCCAGGACACCACCCAGTGCGCCTTTGGACACGGCGTGGCTGATTTCCTTGCAGGCACGCGCCACCACTTCGATAAGGAAGCGCAGATCGGCAGGCGTGTTGTTGCTGCGGGTCTGCTCAATCAAATAGCGACTCAAGGTAACGCGGGACATGGAAGGCTCCGGAGAATGGGGGGCTAAAAACCCGCGCAGTTTAGCGCGAGTCGGGGCGTATTTCCTCCTATCAGAGGATTTAAACCCAATAGAGTTCATGGACTTTATTTAACGTGCCACCGGCGGCTTGCGCAGCAAACTGTAGGCCATGGCGCCCAGTGCCGCCACGCCGAGCAGCAGCACGGCCCAGAGGCCGAGCTTTTTCCAGTCCGTCCCGGCCTCGACAGCAGCGGCGGCGGCAGGTGACGTGACCACCACTTCACCGACAACCTTGGCCTGCCCCACTGTCTTGAGACGCTCGGCGTTGTAGTCCGGGATCAGGGTGGAAAGCGGAAGGTTCGCCGCCTTGGCCGACGCACTCCCCAGCGCCAGCGTAAACGGCGGCTCACCCCGAGCCAGGAACACCAACTGCGTGGCGCGCACCGCAAATCGCAGCGCCGGGGCTTCAACGCCCAGGCCACCGCCGCGTTCATCCACCTGCAATTTCAGCTCGGCAACCGGTTGGCCCGGCAGCTGCAGTTCATCCTGCACCACGTCTTTGCCATTCTGGGTCAGGCGATACAGCAAACCGTTGCTCAGCGGCTGCCACGCCTGTTTGCTGTCCCTGCGCCCCGCCAACGTCACGGGCGCCAACGTGTTGGGTTGCTTCAACTCGATGCGCAGCCGCTCGATACTCAGCCCCATGGGCAACTGCCAACTGTATTCACCGGCCTTGAGCCGCATGCCTGCCAGTGGCTGCGACCAGACCCATGGCAGCGGCAAGCTGCTACTGGTCGCGCTCACCAGCTTGGCCGAGGTCAGCAACGGCGCCGCCTGGCCTTGCCAGACCAGCCGCAAGTAACGCGCCGGTTGCCCAGGCAGGCTCACGTCATGCTGCTCGACCCGTTCGTCGGCGAACGACAAGCGCGCCACCTGTCCATCGCCCCAGGCGTCCCAGTGCTGCAAGTCATCACTGGCTTCAATGCTGAAACGCTGGAAGCCCTCCTGCTCGCGGCTCCAGTCCAGGCTCAGTTGCCGCAGCGGCGCCTTGATTGCACTGGCGTCCAGCACCCAGCCACGCAGCACTTGCTTGCCGGGTTTCGTCGCGGTGGACGGCTTGATTTCAACCAGGGTGCCTGCGGTAGTGGCCTTCATCACCACGTCGGGCAAGGCTTGCTGGGTGTCGGCGGCGTACAGCGGAAACCACTTAACGTCGGTGACATTGCGGCTTTCGGTGCGCTGTGAGGACTGACGCGATAACGCGTAGGCTTGCGGCTCGCCGGCAGCGTTGAATACCCGCACATCGCTGAGATCAGCCTGGCGCGCATTCAATTGCACGGCCAGCGGCAGTTCCAGGCGATACCAGGGCCCACTGCCGCTGATGCTCAGTGGCACCTGGGTGGTGAAGTCGGCAGGCGTTTCCTGCGCCCACACTGACAAGGCCGTACACAAGCCGACCACGACCACGCTCAACTTACCGATCAAGAGGATGCTCCTTCAGTTTCCAACGCAGGTTCGGCACGCTTGGGCGGCAGTGGTGCAAAGTAACCTACCACCAGCAACAACCCGCCCACACCGATAAACGACACGATCCGCGCCAGGCCGCCGCGGTTGCTCAGTTCGACAAAGAACAGCTTGGCCACCACCACCGCAATCAGCGCCGCGCCGATCAGCCACACGTCACGACGATGGCGCAGGTGGCCGCCGATCATCAGGCCGAGGGCGATCAAGGTCCAGACGATCGACAGACCTGCCTGTACCAGCATGGACTCAAGCAACGCGTCCAAGTGAAACGGCACGCCGCCCCAATGATGGGCGGTGCGCATCACCAGCGCGGTAAAGAAAGCAAACAGCGAGACGCCCGCGACACCCTGGGCGATCAGCTCGGCGCGCGGCCCGCGCTGTGGCGCCACACTGCGGGACCACAGGTACACACCCAGCAGCGCGAACAACAGGCCCAGGTCCAGAGGGTTGATCAGCGGCACAAAGGGCAGCGGCTTGGCCGTACCGTCGCTGAAGCTGTTCGCCAGCCAGAACCAGCCGAGCATCAGCACCGCCAATGGCAAGGCCGCCAACACTCGATATTCCTTTGGATACGCCGCCACCGGCCATGGCCAATTGCGCGGCGCAGCAGCCAGCACGAGATACAGGCTTGGCAGAATCGCCCAACCCAGCCAGCGCCAGGCGTTGTACTCGGCCGACAGCCTCAGCAGACCGTAGCGCAACTCCAGCGCCAACAGGCCGATCAGCATCCAGCAGCCCAGCACGTGGGCCACGCTCAGCGCCTTGGCGGGAGCGATCGCCGCCAAACGCCGCAGCGAGATGAAATGCACCGCAAACACCGCCGGCCATGCCAGCCAGCCGTACTGCGCCGCCGGGTGGTAATAGGTATGCGCGCACACCAGCAACACCACGCCCACCGCCGGCATCAGCAACGTGCACAATGTGCCCAGCGACGCCCAGTTCAAACGCGATGCCAGCAGCATCCAGATCGCCACGCTGATCGCCGCGCCGCCCAGCAGGAACGCGCCCTGCAATTCCTGTGGAATAAAGCGCAACACTTCGCTGACCAGCGCCAACGTCCACCACGCCGCGCCCCACACCAACAGCAGGTCGGACAGGCGTTGCAGTTTCAACACGGCAAACACCGGCGCATGCGGTTCACGCTGCAAGCGCCAGGCGCCGACCAGTGCGGCCAGGCCCAGCACCATCGGCGTCCAGAAACCGCTGTGGGCCAGCGGGCGCAAACCCTCGTGGGTCAATGGCCCCAGCAATTCGGGTACCGCCAGCAGGAAAGACCCGCCGCCGATCAGTTGCAGCAGCAAGCCGAACACAAAGCTGACGCGTTGTTGCAGGTAAAGGCTCAGCCAGATAATCAACAAACCGCTGGCCGCCCACACGCCGCTGGCGCTTTCCCATGGCAGCACGAACAACACGGCAAGATTGATCAGTACAAGACCCGCCAGCAGCACCACCGACAACCCGCGCAGCAGTCGGACATCGCCGCGCACCCTGTCATCGCGTGCCGCCAGCAGCATGCCGCCGATCAAGGCCAGGCCGATCAGTGAAGCGGTCAACAAACCACTCCAGCCCGCATTGAACACAGCCGCCCCGTCGCCACCTTGCAATCGCAGCAGGAACAACGCGCCGCCCAACAATTGCACAGCAAACGCGGCGAACAGGAAGGTACGCGAGCCGATGCGCAGACCGATGACCAGCGTCACCAGCCCAGCGATGGCCCAACTGATGGCGGTGCCTTGGGTCTGCAACAGCAAGGGCGCGAGCAGGTACAAAAAGCTCAAGCCAAGGCTCGCCAGCACGGGCAGACCTTTGCGCTCCCAATCCGCCGCCTGCTCGGGCGAAGCCTTACGCAGCTGATCAAAGCTGAACAACAGCGCCGCGCCCAACAGCAACGCCCCCAGCGGAGCGCCGTCGAGCAACGCCTGTTCACCGACGCGCAGTTCACTGAGGAACGCCAGCGCCGAGCCCACTTGCATCAACACGCCAAAGGCCCGCGCCAATGGCCGCTGCTGGCGCAAGCCGAGCCAGAAGATGCCGGCACCTTCCACCGCCCAGGCCGCCGCCGTCCAACGTGCGTCGAGGCCCAGGGGGATCGCCAGGCTGGCAAAGATTACGCCCAAGGCCAGGCAAGTTTCCGCCAGCAGCAAGGCACGCCCGCCGCTCAGCAGTCGGGCCAGGCCCATGTAGAGGATGCCCAGGCCCAAGGCGCTGAACGCTGCGGCAAATTCCAGGTGCTGCACCAGGGCGAACTGCAGGCCGAAGCCCACGAGCGGCGGGCCGAACAGCATGCTGCCGTCGACATAATCACCTTTGGCCGCCGACCAGCGCAGCAGCGCGCCACGGCTGTCATCCTCAGGCGCGTCGCGCAGCTCGAGCAATTTGCGCCGGGCGAACAACAGGCCGATGGCCAGGTACATCAGGAAAAACAGGATCAGGAACGGCTCGGTACTCCACAGCAGTTCCGGTGTGTAGGAACGCATGCCCCAGGCGAAGCCAATACCAAAGGTGCCGACAAAACCGATGAGGTTGAGCAGCCGCCAAGCCTTGAACCAGGCGATGGCAAGAATGCCGGCGTTGAGCAGGGCGAAGTAACTGAACAATGCCACATGGTTACCGGCGCCGGTCGACGTGAGGATCGGTGCGGCAAAACCGCCGAGCGCCGCTGCGCACGCGAGCCCGAGTGCATCCTGGGTAATCGCCAGGATCGCCGAAAACACCGTGACCGCCACCAGCAGCCCAAGCGCCGCGCTCGGATCAATCAGCGGGTGCAAACGCATCGCGGCGAACACCGTGAGGTACAGCACGGCGATACCGGTGCCTTGCAGCATCAAGCCGTAATGGCTGTTACGCAGGCGCAGCCACCAGCCCAGGCCGAGCAGCCCCAATGCAGCTGCGGCGACGCCGGCGTAGCGCACCTCGATCGGCACTACCATGCCCTCGGTGGCATAGCGCAGCAGGAAGGCCAGGCCGAGGAACAACAGCACCACGCCGACCCGCAACACGGTATTGCCGCCAAACAGCCAGTTGCGCGCGCTACTGATGGCACGCTCGATCAGGTTGGGGCCACGGGGAATGGCGGGCTCTTGCAGGCGCGGGGTCGGGGCGGGCGTCCAGACATCGTCCGGCAGCGGCTGGCTCGGCTCGGCGACCACCGCGACGGGCGTCAACTCGGCAGGCAGTTCCCACACCAGCTCGGGCGTCTTAGCGACAGGTGTTGGTTGCGCAATAGAGGGTTCAACAAACGCAGTGCTCGCAGGCGTGGGCGTGGGCACTTCCAGTTGGCGCAGGCGCTCACCCAGGGCTATCAGGGATTTCTGCGTGGTTTCCAACTGACGAGCCTGCTGGTCCGCCTGGGCCGACAGCTTCGCCAGGCGAATCGCCTGGCCAATGCCCAACCCCAGCAGCGCACCGATGCCCGCATCACTGAACGACTCATCGAGCGTCCAGCCGAGCACCAGGCCAATCAGCATGAAAATCCATTGCATGGTCGATATTCCCTAGGCAAACCGGCGCTCAGTATATCGACGCGGGCCCAATGTGGGAGGGGGCTTGCCCCCGATAGCGGTGCACCAGTCGACATATCTGCAAACTGACACTCTGCTATCGGGGGCAAGCCCCCTCCCACACCTTGGGATCAGCCGTGTTTAGTCGAGCGCTTTCCAGATCTCAGTAGCGTACTCGCGGATCGTCCGGTCCGAAGAGAACCAGCCCATACGCGCGGTATTGAGTACCGCCGAACGCCACCACGCCTTGGAGTCATGCCAATGCGCTTCGACCCGCGCCTGGGCATCCCAATAGGAATCGAAGTCGGCACACACCAGGAAGCGGTCGTAGTCGATCAACCCGTCGATCAAGCCCACATAGCGGCCCGGGTCATCCGGCGAGAACACCCCGCCGCGGATCGCTTGCAGCACATCGTTGAGACGATGGGACGCGGCGATGTCCGGCCCGGCGTTGAATTCACCGGCATGCTTGCGGGCTTCCACCTGCTGCGCACTGAGGCCGAAGATAAACATGTGATCGGCGCCCACGCGCTCGTGCATCTCCACGTTGGCGCCGTCCATGGTGCCGATGGTCAGCGCACCGTTGAGGCCGAACTTCATGTTACTGGTGCCCGAGGCTTCAAAGCCGGCCGTGGAAATCTGCTCCGACAAATCCGCCGCTGGGATGATGCTTTCCGCCAGGCTGACGTTGTAGTTAGGCAGGAACACCACCTTCAGCAACCCGCGCACCGTCGGGTCGTTGTTGACGGTGCGGGCGATATCGTTGGTCAGCTTGATGATCAACTTGGCCTGGTGATAACTCGCCGCTGCCTTGCCCGCGAAGATCTTCACGCGCGGCACCCAATCGGTGCCAGGTTCGGCACGAATGGCCTGGTACAGCGCCACGGTGTGCAACAGGTTCAGCAGTTGGCGTTTGTATTCATGGATACGCTTGACCTGCACATCGAACATCGCCGCCGGGTTGATCGCAATCCCCAGGCGCTCGTGAATGATGTCGGCCAGCGCGCGCTTGCTGTGCAAACGTTGGTCGGCGAAGGCTTTGCGGAAAGTCTGCTTCTCGGCGAAGGTTTCCAATTCGCCCAGGCGGGTTTCCATGTTGTCGAGAATGTCCGGGCCCAATGCCTCCACCAGCATCTGGGTGAGCTTCGGGTTGGCCTGGTACAGCCAGCGGCGGAAGGTGATGCCGTTGGTTTTGTTGTTGATACGGTCCGGGTACAGCTTGTGCAACTCGGAAAACACCGTGCTGCGCATCAGTTGGGTGTGCAGGCCGGACACGCCATTGACGCTGTGAGAACCGAGGAATGCCAGGTTGCCCATGCGCACGCGACGCCCGTTGTCTTCTTCGATCAGCGACACCGCGCGCAGCACATCAAAGTCGTGGATGCCTTTGGCGCGCAGCGAGTCGATATGCTGGGCGTTGATCAGGTAGATGATCTGCATGTGCCGGGGCAGCATGCGTTCCATCAGGCCGACCGGCCAGGTTTCCAGCGCTTCAGGCAGCAGGGTGTGGTTGGTGTACGACAAGGTTTCGACCGTCACGTCCCAGGCGGCTTCCCATGGAATGTCGTGCAGGTCGACCAATTGGCGCATCAACTCCGCCACGGCGATCGACGGGTGGGTGTCGTTGAGTTGGATCGCGGCGTGCTCGCCCAGGCTCAGCACTGAGCCGTGCATGTTTTTGTGGCGGCGCAGCAGGTCCTGCAGGGACGCGGAGACGAAGAAATATTCCTGGCGCAGGCGCAGCTCCTGCCCCGCTTCGGTGCTGTCGGCCGGGTACAGCACTCGGGAGATGCTTTCAGCGCGGGCCACTTCGGCGACGGCGCCCAAGTGGTCACCGGCGTTGAAGCGCTCCAGGTGCAAGTCTTCCACCGCCCGGGCACGCCACAGGCGCAGGGTGTTGACGCTGGCGCCACGCCAGCCGACGACGGGCGTGTCGTAGGCAACGGCGCGTACGGTTTCGCTCGGCGACCACACTTGGATTTGCTTGCCGGAGGCATCCGGCAGCGTTTCGACGCTGCCGCCAAAGCCGATCGGGTAAATCACTTCGGCCCGTTCAAACTCCCACGGGTTGCCGAAATCCAGCCAACGTTCGGTCTGCTCCTGTTGCCAGCCATCGACAATCGCCTGGCGGAACAAGCCGTGTTCATAACGGATGCCATAACCGTGGCCGGCAATGCCCAAGGTCGACATGCTCTCCATAAAGCACGCCGCCAAGCGGCCCAGGCCACCGTTGCCGAGCGCCGCGTCGGGCTCCAGCAGGCGGATGCGCTCCAGGTCGACGCCCAGCTCGGACAGTGCTTCGCGCGCGATTTCGAGCACGCCAAGGTTGCTCAGGCTGTCGTAGAGCAAACGACCGATAAGGAATTCCAGCGAGAGGTAATACACCCGCTTCTGGCCTTTGCGGTAAATCCGCCGGGTATGGTCCATCCAGTGGTCGACCATCTGGTCGCGTGCGGCCAGGGCAATGGCTTCGAACCAGTCATGGTCGAAGGCGTGATCCGGGTCCTTGCCCACCGCGTAGGTGAGTTTGGTCAAGACGGCATCGCGAAATGCGGCTACCTCTGCTTCTCGTGCAAGTGGTTCCTGAGACATCAATTGCGACCTCGGGCGAGATAGAAGGAGTTGCTAGAGCCTAGACGGTCTGACAGACGGTAGACGCTCTGGTTCGGCAGTTTTTTAACTCATTCACCTTTACGCGAATTAGATGCAGGGGTCGTGCCCGTTCAGCCCGCCGGCAAACCTTTGAGCTGAAAACAGCAAAATATTGTTCAAAAAATCACCAATCCCGGTATGATCGCGCGCCCGGATATAGCCCCACCTTTGGAACCCTGATGAAGCCTCAATTGATCGCCGCCGCGGAACTCGACCGTCTTGAAACGTGGCAGAAATATTCCGCGCATATGTGCGGTGGTTGCGTGTCCAGCTGCTGCACGCTGCCGGTCGAAGTGAAGATCAAGGACCTGATCCGCATCGGCATCGTCGATGAATTCGAGCGCGGCGACCCGCCGAAGAACATCGCCAAGCGGTTGCAGAAGGAAGGCATCGTCGAGCGTTTCAATTCCAAATCCGAGATCTTTACCCTGCAGCGCATGAGCAACAACGACTGCCTGTACCTGGATCGTAAGACGCGCTTCTGCACTATTTATGACAAGCGCCCGGATACCTGCCGCAACCACCCGAAAATCGGGCCGCGCCCGGGGTACTGTGCGTATAAGCCAAAGGAAGTAGTGCGCGAGACCACGTTCAAGACCCTCGATAAGTTCTGATCCCCTGTAGTGAGCGGGCTTGCCCCGCGCTGGGTGGCGAAGCCGCCCCAACCCAGGCACAGCGTTTCTCCAGTTAGAACGAGGTATCAAGTTTTGGGGCGGCTTCGCCACCCAGCGCGGGGCAAGCCCGCTCACTACAAGAGCGCGCTCTGCACACAAACTGCAGGCACAAAAAAACGCCCCCGGCCTTTCGACCGGGGGCGTTTTTCATTCAGCCTGAGTTAACTCAGTTCTTGGCTTTCTTGGCAGCGCGGGTACGCTCGCCTTCGTCCAGGATCTTCTTACGCAGGCGGATCGACTTAGGCGTGACTTCGCACAGCTCGTCGTCCTGGATGAATTCCAGGGCCTGTTCCAGGGTGAAGCGAACAGGTGGAACCAGAGCGATGGTTTCGTCTTTACCCGAAGCACGCATGTTGTCGAGCTTCTTGCCTTTGGTTGGGTTGACGCCCATGTCGTTGTCACGGCTGTTCAGACCAACGATCTGGCCGTTGTAGATCTCTTGACCGTGTTCAACGAACAGCTTGCCACGCGCCTGGAGGGTTTCCAGGGAGTAGGTCAGCGCCTTGCCGGTTTCTACCGATACCAGAACACCGTTCTGACGGCCGGACATGTCGCCGGACTTCATGGTGTCGTAGCGATCGAAGATCGAGGTCAGGATGCCAGCACCGTTGGTCAGGGTCAGGAACTGGTTACGGAAACCGATCAGACCGCGAGCAGGGATGTTGTATTCCAGACGTACACGGCCTTTGCCATCCGGCACCATGTTGGTCAGGTCGCCCTTACGCAGGCCCATCTCTTCCATGACCTTGCCCTGGGATTCTTCAGGGGTATCGATGGTGACGTTTTCGAACGGTTCCTGCTTCACGCCGTCAACTTGACGGATGATCACTTCTGGACGACCAACGCCCATTTCGAAGCCTTCGCGACGCATGGTTTCGATCAGTACCGAGAGGTGCAGCTCACCACGGCCGGAAACCTTGAATTTGTCGGCCGAGTCGCCTTCTTCAACGCGCAGAGCAACGTTGTACAGCAGCTCTTTGTCCAGACGTTCCTTGATGTTACGGGACGTCACGAACTTGCCTTCTTTACCGCAGAAAGGCGAGTCGTTTACCTGGAAGGTCATGGAAACGGTTGGCTCGTCAACGGTCAGAGGCTTCATCGCCTCGACGTTGTCCGGCTGGCACAGGGTGTCGGAGATGAACAGCGAGTCCATACCGCTCACGCACACGATGTCGCCGGCGAACGCTTCTTCAACGTCGATACGGTGCAGACCGTGGTGACCCATCAGCTTCAGGATACGACCGTTGCGTTTCTTGCCGTCGGCGCCGATAGCAACAACCGGGGTGTTCGGCTTGACGCTACCACGCGCGATACGGCCAACGCCGATAACACCCAGGAAGCTGTTGTAGTCCAGTGCCGAGATTTGCATCTGGAACGGGCCTTCACGGTCAACTTTTGGAGCCGGCACGTTGTCGACGATCGACTGGTACAGCGGGGTCATGTCTTCAGCCATGTCGGTGTGTTCCAGACCGGCAATGCCGTTCAGGGCCGAGGCGTAGACGACTTTGAAGTCCAGCTGTTCTTCGGTGGCACCCAGGTTGTCGAACAGGTCGAAGATCTGGTCCAGAACCCAGTCCGGACGCGCGCCTGGACGGTCAACCTTGTTGATGCACACGATCGGACGCAGGCCGGCTTCGAAAGCCTTCTTGGTCACGAAACGGGTTTGCGGCATAGGGCCGTCTTGAGCGTCAACCAACAGCAGAACGGAGTCAACCATCGACATTACGCGTTCTACTTCGCCGCCGAAGTCGGCGTGGCCCGGGGTATCCACGATGTTGATGTGGTAGCCGTTCCAGTTGATCGCGGTGTTTTTAGCCAGGATGGTAATACCGCGCTCTTTTTCCTGGTCGTTGGAGTCCATCACGCGCTCGTCGTTGAGCTCGTTGCGCTCCAGGGTGCCGGATTGACGCAGGAGTTTGTCTACCAGGGTGGTTTTACCATGGTCAACGTGAGCAATGATGGCGATGTTACGTAGATTTTCGATCACTTGTGTATCTCGATCAGAGGATTCGGTGTGCTGACAGGTCGTGGCAGCGATTAACAGTAGAGTCAGGCCTTGCCGTTACAGCTTGACGGCAGAGTCGGGGGGCCGGTGACGCAGGCCACAGGCAAACAGCCCCGGGCTCTTAGCTCGGTCGATAAACGCGCACATTGGCATACCCCTCACTGAGCAAATGGTGGGCATGCAGGCGACTCATCACGCCTTTGTCGCAATACAGCAGGTACTGACGGCTGTTATCCAGTTCCTTGAAACGCGCGTTCAATGCATAGAACGGCAACGTTTGCACGTCGATGCCGGCGATTTCCAGCGGCTCATCTTCGGCGGCATCCGGATGACGGATGTCGACAACGATCTGGCCGGCCAGGGCTTCGCTGACTTCTTCGATCTGCACATCCTGGCCCAGTTCGTCGATAACGCGATCGATCGGGACCAGCTTGGCGTTCTCGAGCGCACGCTCCAGAATCGCCATATCAAACTGTTGTTCTTCGTACTCCACGCGGTTGCGCTTGGCGTGGGTCTTGGGGTTCACCGAGATGACCCCGCAATATTCAGGCATATGCTTGGCAAAGTCAGCGGTGCCGATTTCTTCTGCCAGGTCGATGATGTCCTGCTTGTGGCTGGCGATCAGCGGGCGCAACACGAGCTTTTCGGTGACGCAGTCGATCAGCGACAGGTTCGGCAGCGTCTGGCTGGAGACCTGGGAGATCGCTTCACCGGTCACCAGCGCATCAATCTGCAACTGGTCGGCAATCCGGGACGCAGCGCGCAACATCATACGCTTCAAAACTACGCCCATATGACTGTTATCGACTTTGCCGAGAATTTCGCCCAGCACTTCCTCGAAGGGCACGCTTACAAATAGCACGCGTTGGGAGCTGCCGTACTTCTTCCAGATAAAGTGCGCGACTTCCATCACGCCCAATTCATGTGCACGCCCGCCCAGGTTAAAGAAGCAGAAGTGGCTCATCAGGCCGCGGCGCATGATCTGGTAGGCCGCCACCGTGGAATCGAAACCGCCGGACATCAGGACCAGGGTCTGTTCCAGGGCGCCCAGCGGGTAGCCGCCGATGCTGTCGTGCTGGCTGTGGATCACAAACAACCGTTGGTCGCGAATTTCCATGCGCACTTCAATTTGCGGCGCTTTCAGGGAAATTCCGGCGGCGCCGCACTCGCGACGCAGCTTGCTGCCGACGTATTTCTCGACGTCCATGGAGCTGAAGGTGTGCTTGCCGGCACGCTTGCAGCGCACCGAAAAAATCTTACCTTCAAGTGACTGACCATAGTGCTGCTTGCACTTCTCGGTGATGTCGTCGAAGTCGCCCAGCGGGTACTCATCCACCTGCAGGAAATGCGCGATGCCCGGCATGCAGCTCAGGCGCTCGGTCATGTCCTTCAAGGCTTTGGGCTCGGTGATACGGGTTTCCAGCTCGAGATTGTCCCACACGCCGTTCACCACCACAGCCGGGTCCAGATCGCGGAGCACGGCACGGATGTTCTTGGCCAACTGACGGATGAAACGCGTCCGTACCGGTCGGCTTTTGATGGTGATCTCGGGGAAGACTTTAACGATTAATTTCATGGAAACAGCGCGCGCCGGGCCTGCTGAAAAAGGGGGGCGCGGATTATAGCGGAAATCGCTCAAGGTTTAACCAGTTAATATGCACAGTAAGCGCTACGCACTAAATAGGTGCATTTGCGCGCTTTTGCGCCACATTGAGGTGCGCGTTTTTTGCGCTTTTGTCGCAATGCACCGTTATAGGGGCGTTTTTGGAGCAAAAAACCCATGTTGGCGCACTGGCATGCAATTTGCTCTCTTGTGAGGCAGGTTGCCATGGCGGACTATCCGCGCCGGCATCACCCACATTCTAAGGGCTAACTCCACTACCCCAGCCCGAAGCCACCCGGAGGACACTATGTCGAAGTCGGTTCAACTCATCAAAGATCATGACGTTAAATGGATTGATCTGCGCTTCACGGACACCAAAGGCACTCAGCACCACGTGACCATGCCGGCTCGCGATGCGCTGGATGATGCTTTCTTCGAAGAAGGCAAAATGTTCGACGGTTCCTCCATCGCCGGCTGGAAAGGCATCGAAGCCTCCGACATGATCCTGATGCCGGACGACAGCACTGCCGTACTTGACCCGTTCACCGAAGAGCCAACCCTGATCCTCGTCTGCGACGTGATCGAGCCTTCGACCATGCAAGGCTACGACCGCGACCCACGTGCGATCGCCAAGCGTGCCGAGGAATACCTGAAGTCCACCGGTATCGGTGACACCGTATTCGTGGGCCCAGAGCCAGAATTCTTCATCTTCGACCAGGTTAAGTTCAAGTCCGACATCTCCGGTTCCATGTTCAAGATCTACTCCGAACAAGGCTCCTGGATGTCCGACCAAGACGTGGAAGGCGGCAACCATGGCCACCGTCCAGGTATCAAAGGGGGCTACTTCCCAGTTCCGCCGTTCGACCACGACCACGAAATCCGTACCTCCATGTGCAACGCCATGGAAGACATGGGCCTGGTCATCGAAGTGCACCACCACGAAGTGGCCACTGCCGGTCAGAACGAAATCGGTGTGAAGTTCAACACCCTGGTTGCCAAGGCTGACGAAGTACAGACCCTGAAGTACTGCGTACACAACACCGCCGTTGCTTACGGCCGTACCGCTACCTTCATGCCTAAGCCTCTGTACGGCGATAACGGTTCGGGTATGCACGTTCACCTGTCCATCGCCAAAGATGGCAAGAACACCTTCGCTGGCGAAGGTTACGCCGGCCTGTCCGACACTGCCCTGTACTTCATCGGCGGTATCATCAAGCACGGTAAGGCCCTGAACGGCTTCACCAACCCGTCGACCAACTCCTACAAGCGTCTGGTCCCAGGTTTCGAAGCACCGGTAATGCTGGCCTACTCGGCACGTAACCGTTCCGCGTCGATCCGTATTCCTTACGTGTCCAGCCCTCGTGCTCGCCGTATCGAAGCCCGCTTCCCGGATCCAGCAGCCAACCCATACCTGGCCTTCGCTGCCCTGGTCATGGCCGGCCTGGACGGTATCCAGAACAAGATCCACCCTGGCGACGCCGCCGACAAAAACTTGTATGACCTGCCGCCTGAAGAGGCCAAAGAGATCCCACAAGTGTGTGGCAGCCTGAAAGAAGCCCTGGAAGAGCTGGACAAGGGCCGTGCGTTCCTGACCAAAGGCGGCGTGTTCAGCGACGACTTCATCGATGCCTACATCGAGCTGAAAAGCGCTGAAGAAATCAAGGTGCGTACCTTCGTACACCCACTGGAATATGAGCTGTACTACAGCTGCTAATCCAGTAGCGCCGCCTCTTAGAGCGGCGTGACAAAAAAGACCTCCTCCGGGAGGTCTTTTTTTTGCCTGGGGATTATCAGATGGCCGCTTGGCGGTCGAGCATCCGGATGACCATCAACGTGCCCAATGCACTCAACTGGTGGATGGCCAGCGCTGCATCGCGGTGCTTGCCATCCAGATCCTCAGAGAGATCCAGCAACAAGGTGCTGACCGAGGAGAAGGTCTCGAAGCTGTTGATCATCAGGGCTTCGTCGTCGATATCGTCGGCGATTGTGAAGACTGATGGAGGTGGATTTGGGGTTGGCTTGAACATTTTCTACATTCCTCAAATGAGGCCGCCTTCGCTTCGCTACTAAACGAAAGGGTGGCGGCTGTGCGCAGGTTAGTAGACCGGTGAATGTAGAAGCCCGGCGCATCCGAAAATGCCCTGCGCACAGCCACCATCAAGCACAGATTCGGGAAATCTGATTGATGGAGAATGCACGACCTACAATTCGAATCCAGGCTACTAAACCTGATCGCTGATGAGCAGCGACCGAGCAACCTTAGAGACGACAAGCCAGCCGTACAAGCCGGCGGATTCTGGCGCACCTGTAGGCAACCACGCAAGTTAAGGTAGCCTCTGGCTGACGCCGCTCAAAACCTGCCAACCCAATCTAAATGTGGGAGGGGGCTTGCTCCCGATGGCGGTGGTTCAGTCAAATAGAGGTCAACTGATACACCCCCACCGGGAGCAAGCCCCCTCCCACAGGAGATCACCCTTGAAGTTTCGATTTGTGTTCGCTCTGTTGTTCGTCAGTGCCACTGCGAGTGCCGCGCCACCCACGCTCGAACCGCTGCTCAACAGCATCGCCGAACGCTTGGAGATTGCCGATCAGGTCGCACTGAGCAAATGGGACAGCAAAAAACCTGTAGAAGATAAAAAGCGTGAACAAGAGGTCATCGCCAGCGTCGCCGCCCAGGCACCGAGCTTCAAGCTGCCACCTGGCGCCGCCGAGCAGTTCTTCTCGGCGCAGATCGAAGCCAACAAACTGGTGCAGTACACCCACCTCTCCGACTGGCAATTCCAAGGCAAGGCACCTGACGATCCACGCCCCGACCTGGTGAAACAGATACGCCCGCAATTGGACGAGCTGCAGAAACGGCTGCTGCAGCAATTGGCCGACTTCACCCCGCAGCGTACCGACCCGCAGTGCCCGCAATGGTTGGCCGAGGCCGTGCATGAGCCCCTGAACGATCCGTTGCGTCAGCTGGCGATGATCCGCGCCACGGCCGAACTGTGCACTGGACCTACTTGATTTGAGGACCCGTCCTGCATCTTCACCGAGGCCGGTAGCCATAGCCTGACTGTTCATTTATCGAACAGGATGGAACCATGATCACCCTCAAGTGCTTGATTGCAGCAGCGGTGGGTTTGTCGTTGCTTGGCTGCGGCACCCACCCAAAGAACGCCGTACACATCGAAAAAGAGGTGTTGCTTGAACGCAGCGCGTCATGGGATGGCACACCTTACAAAGCCTACCCCTCAGGTCCGCCGCAACTGACGCTCATACGCCTCAAGATCCCTGCGCACACGCAATTGCCCTGGCACACTCACCCAATGCCAAATGCCGCCTACATCGTTTCGGGAGAGCTGACCGTTGAAACCCGTAAAGGCGGACTGACGCGCACCTTGAGGCAAGGGCAAACCCTGGCCGAGATGGTAGGCATTGAACATCGTGGTATTACCGGCAACACCCCGGTCGAGCTGCTGGTCTTTTACGCGGGCCGTCCGGGCATGCCACTGTCCGAACAACACTGATCCATCCCCCACTCCGGATCGTTTTCAACCCGCCCTGAAAACGATCCACTCGCCACTTCCTGAACAACCTTCATAAAACCGCACTATATTGGTGCGATAGGCTGCACCCTTCCCACCTGGCCAGCCCATTTTGGTTCGAAACTTCCCGAGCAAGCTGGCAGAACGCCACAGTTTCGCGCCTAAACCCCCCATTTCAGGGCTTGCACGCTTCTTTTCGGAGCCTTGGTTTGGTTTTTGCATTTTCCTTGTATCAGCGTGTGCCTCAAGCCCGCGCCTTGCTCCAAAAGAGGTCCCAATGACCATCAGCGATGCACTGCACCGTTTGCTACTCGACAACCTGACCACCGCGACCATCCTGCTCAATGACGACTTGCGCCTTGAGTACATGAACCCGGCGGCAGAGATGCTCCTGGCCATCAGCGGCCAGCGCAGCCATGGGCAGTTCATCAGTGAATTGTTCACCGAGTCGGCCGAAGCCCTGAGTTCATTGCGCCAGGCAGTGGAGCAAGCACACCCGTTCACCAAGCGCGAAGCCATGCTCACTGCGCTTACCGGCCAGACGCTGACGGTCGACTACGCCGTGACCCCTATCCTGAGCAACGGTGCGACCTTGCTGCTGCTGGAAGTGCACCCCCGCGACCGCCTGCTGCGCATCACCAAGGAAGAAGCGCAACTGTCCAAGCAGGAAACCAGCAAGATGCTGGCGCACGAAATCAAGAACCCCCTGGGCGGCATTCGTGGTGCGGCACAACTGCTGGCCCGCGAGCTGCCAGAGGAACACCTCAAGGACTACACCAACGTCATCATCGAAGAGGCCGACCGCCTGCGTAACCTGGTAGACCGCATGCTCGGCTCCAACAAGCTGCCATCGCTGGCGATGACCAACGTGCACGAAGTGCTCGAACGCGTCTGTCACCTGGTGGAAGCCGAAAGCCAGGGCTGCATCACCTTGGTGCGCGACTACGACCCGAGCATTCCCGACGTATTGATCGACCGCGAACAGATGATCCAGGCGGTGCTCAATATCGTGCGTAACGCCATGCAGGCCATCAGCAGCCAGAACGAGCTGCGCCTGGGCCGCATCAGCCTGCGCACCCGCGCCCTGCGCCAGTTCACCATCGGCCATGTGCGCCATCGCCTGGTGACCAAAGTCGAGATCATCGACAACGGCCCAGGCATTCCTGTGGAACTCCAGGAAACCATCTTCTTTCCCATGGTCAGCGGCCGCCCGGACGGTACCGGGCTGGGCCTGGCCATTACCCAGAACATCATCAGCCAGCACCAGGGTCTGATCGAATGTGAGAGCCATCCTGGCCACACCACCTTCTCGATCTTTTTGCCTCTGGAACAAGGAGCCCCATCGACATGAGCCGTAGTGAAACCGTCTGGATCGTCGATGACGACCGTTCTATCCGCTGGGTCCTCGAGAAAGCCTTGCAACAGGAAGGCATGACCACCCAGAGCTTCGACAGCGCGGACGGGGTGATGAGCCGCCTGGCTCGCCAGCAGCCCGACGTGATCATCTCCGACATCCGCATGCCCGGCGCCAGTGGCCTGGACCTCCTCGCGCGGATTCGCGAGCAGCACCCACGCTTGCCGGTGATCATCATGACCGCGCACTCGGACCTGGACAGCGCTGTCGCGTCCTATCAGGGCGGCGCCTTTGAATACCTGCCCAAGCCGTTCGACGTGGACGAGGCAGTGGCGCTGGTCAAGCGCGCCAACCAGCACGCCCAGGAGCAGCAGAACCAAGAAGCTCCGCCCGCCCTGACCCGCACCCCGGAGATCATCGGCGAAGCGCCGGCGATGCAGGAAGTGTTTCGCGCCATCGGGCGCTTGAGCCACTCCAACATCACCGTGCTGATCAACGGCGAATCGGGTACCGGTAAAGAGCTGGTGGCCCACGCCCTGCACCGTCACAGCCCACGGGCGGCCTCGCCGTTTATCGCACTGAACATGGCGGCCATCCCGAAGGACTTGATGGAGTCCGAGCTGTTCGGCCATGAGAAAGGGGCGTTTACCGGCGCGGCCAACCTGCGTCGCGGTCGCTTTGAACAGGCCGACGGCGGCACCCTGTTCCTCGATGAAATCGGCGACATGCCGGCCGATACCCAGACCCGCCTGTTGCGCGTGCTGGCGGATGGCGAGTTCTATCGGGTGGGCGGGCACACGCCGGTCAAAGTTGATGTGCGCATCATCGCGGCCACTCACCAGAACCTGGAAACCCTGGTGCATGCGGGCAAATTCCGTGAGGACTTGTTCCACCGCCTCAACGTGATCCGCATCCATATTCCGCGCATGTCGGACCGTCGCGAAGACATCCCGACCCTCGCCCGCCACTTCCTCAGCCGCGCCGCCCAGGAGCTGGCCGTCGAGCCGAAGCTGCTGAAAAGCGAGACCGAGGAATACCTCAAGAACCTGCCGTGGCCGGGCAACGTGCGCCAGCTGGAGAACACCTGTCGCTGGATCACCGTGATGGCGTCCGGGCGCGAAGTGCACATCAGCGACCTGCCGCCGGAGCTGTTGAGCCTGCCGCAGGACTCTGCCCCCGTCACCAACTGGGAACAGGCACTGCGCCAATGGGCCGATCAGGCCCTGGCACGCGGCCAGTCGAACCTGCTGGACAGCGCCGTGCCTGCATTTGAGCGGATCATGATCGAAACCGCCCTGAAGCACACCGCCGGGCGCCGTCGCGACGCTGCCGTGCTGCTGGGCTGGGGCCGTAATACCCTGACGCGCAAGATCAAGGAGTTGGGGATGAAGGTTGATGGTGGGGATGATGACGAGGGCGATGAAGGCTGAATCTCCGACCCACTGAAGATCCAATGTGGGAGGGGGCTTGCCCCCGATGACGGTATATCAGCCACAGATGTTGTGACTGACCTACTGCCATCGGGGGCAAGCCCCCTCCCACATTTGGATCTTCACAAAGTTCAAGACTGTGCACCGCTTCAATGCACCATGAACCGGCATCGGGCATGGATCCGACACCTGAAACCTATGCCTCATTGAAAAAAAACTGAAAACCAAAAACACCAAAGCCCCGTATTCCGGGGCTTTGCGCTTTCTGGAAAATTTTTTTGGCACAATCTGGCAACTCTGGCACGCGCCCTGCAATAACCCTCGTACTACCCAGTTTCGGGGACCTTGGTACAGGCAGGCCGAGAATCCCCTCTTTAACACCGAAGCCTTCAAGGCTTCACCCCGTTTTGGGAGCCCTGGTACAGGCAGGCCGGGAACTCCCTTCTTTACACCCGGGGCTTATGTGGCGCAGCGCCCATAGCCCCAGCCCGTTTTGGGGACCTTGGTACAGGCAGGCCGGGGATTCCCTCTTTTATTGCTCTTGGAGATGGATCTCCAGCCGCCAGCGGCCATCGGCTTTCTCGCCTTTCCACTCCCCTCGCAACGGCCGGGCCGCCACCAGGTTCAGCAGCAGGCCCGCATCGGTCTTGCGCACGCGCCAGTTCACGTCCTTTTCATTGAACTTGAGTTGCCCACTGGCCGCCTTGCCCTGTGCGTCGAATAGCAGCGCCACCGTGCCGTCGATCAGCTCGCCGTGCAGCTTGGGTTCGCTGTTGAACCACACCACCACGCCGTCCGCCACAGTCTCGACCTGCTGCAGCTCGACCGGGTCCGGCGTGGTCAGCCGGCCAATCATCAGGCCCACCATCAGGCCGACAATCGCCAACGAACCCATGACCCTCGGCATTAGCTTCGGCCTTGGGTCCTCTTCGGGGGTAGAATGCAGCGCATCTTTGCCTTCGGAGCCGTGCATGTTTCACGTCATCCTTTTTCAACCAGAAATTCCGCCGAATACCGGCAACGTTATCAGGCTGTGCGCCAACAGTGGCTGCCACCTGCATTTGATCGAGCCCCTGGGCTTTGACATGGACGACAAACGCCTGCGCCGCGCCGGGCTGGACTACCACGAGTACGCCACCCTCAAGCGCCACGCCGACCTGGCCAGCTGCCTGGAGAGCCTGGGGCATCCGCGGCTGTTCGCGTTCACCACCAAGGGTTCACGGCCGTTCCATGATGCCAGCTTTGCCGAGGGCGATGCTTTCCTGTTCGGTCCGGAAAGCCGGGGCCTGCCGGCCGAGGTACTCGATGCCCTGCCCGACGGCCATCGCCTGCGCCTGCCAATGCGCGAGGGTTGCCGCAGTTTGAACCTGTCCAACACCGTGGCCGTCGCCGTCTATGAAGGTTGGCGCCAACTCGACTTCAAATAACACCGTAAAACAAGTGTGGGAGGGGGCTTGCCCCCGATGACGGAGTGCCAGTCGACATCTATGTGACTGACACTCCGCTATCGGG